>CAZHOC010001080.1:0-2763 GCA_964534295.1 uncultured Bacteroidia bacterium
AGAACTAATAATTGCTGTAAGTAGAGCAGGCGCATATCAGCCTGGACTCACCATCGGATGAGAGGATTGAGATTCGTTTGCTTGCTGACGCTCTAATTTGAGACGAGCTCTTTCTGCTTCGATATCCTTCATACGACTGATGCGAACCCCTTTGCGATAGAGATATGCAAAGCTTACAAACAGGACGATCGGGTAAAAGCCAAAAAGGACTGAGTAAAAATCACTCCATTCTGGGATGAGGCGATAAGCAAACAAGGCCAAGGCGCCTGAAACGAGAGAGACAATCCCCAAGGTAACGGGCACAAAGGCTTCTGGGATGCCCACATGCACCAATTGGTGAGTTAGGTGATCCTTACCACCAACAAAGGGAGAACTGCCCCTCGCGAGCCTTGCAAAGGTTACAAAGGAGGTATCCATAATGGGCACCAAAAAGACCATCAGAGGAATTAAGCCTCTGCGGATGTGGGAGATGTTATCTGGGGTAGTAGGAATGTTCCAAAAGTAGAGAATCCCCACAAAAGCGAGTATCATCCCGATAAACATACTACCGGTATCTCCCATATAAATTTTGGCTGGTTTCCAGTTCCAAAAGAGGAAGCCGATAAAACCGCCGGCGATGATAATAAAGAGGAAGTAAAGCATGGAAATGCCTTCTCGCGAAATCGACATGGCCATCCCTACCATGAGGATGGTAGTGGCAATGGTTCCCGTAACGGCATCCATATTGTCTAGCATGTTGAGGCTATTCATAATGCCTACCACCCAAAAGAGCGTGAGGATATAGTCTAGCCAGATTAGGCCCGGGGACCACATGCTAAAGAATTGTATGTGAATATTGAAATAGAGGAGGATACCCCCACAAAATAATTGACCAAGGAATTTAAGGCTGGGATGGGTGCCGTAGGCATCATCGGCAAAGCCTATCATAAAAGCTAGGGTAGCGCTCAAAAAGAGGGCTAGATAACGACCTGAGCCAGCTGTGGCCTCAGGGTAGATCAACATCATGATTACAGCACCGATCAAAAAGGTGATGTAAAAAGAAATCCCGCCGGTTGTTGGTTTTGAAGTACTCGCCCATCTCACCAGATTTTGTTGCCCAGCTCGGCTTTCAACACCGAAGTTTTTGGAAAATCTTAGGAGAATTTTGTTGAGCATGTAGGAAAAGCCCACGGCGCCTAAAAAAAGGAGTACACTCTTCATATCCTAGGAAAGGTTTTCAGCGAAGGTATAAATATCTTGTAAAGGTAAAAACAAGGATAGATTGCCGGGATGTTAGGTAATAGACAACTTTAGCACAAAAATACCTAAAAAAAGGCTCTGAGTTGAATCCTGCCAGAATGTAGAGGGCTGGTTTTTTGAGAAATTCGACCATCATAGATCAAGCTCATTTCTACATTGCTCAGGACAAACCAGACCAAATTTAAGCGCCATACTGCATTTAGACCGGGCTGAAGACCTTCTCTTAATTCATATTCCGCGGCAGAAGTGGTGCTGCCTTCTTCGTTTAGAGAGGCTAATTCAAGTTTCGCAAAAAGATTATTTCGATCCTTTAGATTCCAGCTACTATCAAAAATTAATTTATGAGCTTGTAGTCGACTATCCACCAGGCCATCAGTATTGGTGTTTTGGCGTGATTGATACTGATATCCTGCGCTAAAGCGAACTTTGGTGCCAAACTGAAAATTGACCTGAGGATTGGTCTCCCAAAATTGAATATTGTAATTCCGCTGAGGAAAACCCGCCGAAGAAAGCTGTCGATTCCCTATCCTGGTTTCTAATTCAATAGACCTGCTTTCGTTTAGGTTTAAGCGTTGCGCGGCGCGCCAAAAAGTCAGACCTCTAAATTCGTCTCCAGTATTGAGAAATAATTTGGATTGATTACGGAACCAACTAAAGCGTAAATCGCCAGTTGGATTTTTTTGAAAAAAGTTAAGATCCTGCTGTAAAGTCATATTTGCGTTGAGCAAACTGGTGTCAGCAAAAGGATCGCTCAACCGTAGAAAATAACTAGCAAGCTCAGTATTGCGACTTTTATGTTGGATGGCTTTGACTGTGGTTACAGCATTGAGATTTCGGAGAATCTTGAGGGGCAATGAGCCACTATCGGGAATGACATTGCGAAAATCCCAGCGTAATATACCATTGAGACTCAGGCGAGTAGTGGGGAAGAGTTCCCGAGTAGGGCGAATAACTCTGATAAAATTGGCTATCTCCGGAATGGTGGCTAATTGAAACTCTTCGAAGTCCTGAATACCATCATTATTGAATAGCGAATCCAGCCAGACATAGTTGCCCTGACCTGGATTTACCTCTAGAAAAAAGACCTCCTGCTGAGCGACCTGTTCGGAGCTCACATCATAGACAAAATTGGCGTAAACCAGTCGGTTTTTAGGGCGGAAGGTACTTTGGAAATTGGTGTTGAGGACCCTGGAATCCTGTAAGCCAGTCTTGAAAAATACTGTATCTAAGACCTCTAAAGTACGATAGGCAGTGGTGGTTTGCAGGTTAAAGCTTTGTACGGGATTCCATACAGCATTGGCGTACCAGGTATAAGCGATGGTTTTGTCTCGGAGCTGCCCATCGATTGCTTCGCGATCTCGACGATAATTCCAAGAAAGGTCTAGCTGCAGTTTTTTACTATTGACGGTTCTGATGTAGGGCTTTAGATCCACAAAAGAGAAAGAAGGGCGGCTGGTGGTATCTATGCTTTGAATCTGTTTGTCCTCTAGCCAGAGTACATTTCCCAACTGTAGGTATTTCCCT
>CAZHOC010001081.1:0-2762 GCA_964534295.1 uncultured Bacteroidia bacterium
CTACCAATTCACTGGAAGTTACTTGACCAATATTTACGAATACCTGATTTGGATATTGGTCTTCTTACCTATTTTTCCGCAATTTAATCGTCAATAATTTATGTGATGGAAGCTAAGATTAAAGGAACGCGCTACGTTCTAGCCGTTCAAGATCTCAAGAAATCTGCCGATTATTATCAGCATCAATTGGGCTTCACCACCTGGTGGGCTGGTGATGGTTGGCACTTCCTACGGCGAGGTAGTTTCATGGTGATGTTAGGAGAATGTGCAGATGATCGCTCTGCTTTTGAAACCAGAAATCACTCCTATTTTGCCTACGTCGATTTGGAGAACATAGATGCGCTCTATGCGGAATTCCAAGCTAAAGACGTGGACATTATCAGTGAGATCTCAGACCAAACCTGGGGACAGCGCGAATTTGCGATTCGAACGATCGATGGTCATCGGATCATGTTTGGGGAGGAAATCTAATGGCTAGTCCTAGAATTAATTTCGTCGTTTCATTCGCAATTGATTCCATTTTGAGCCGCCCGCTACCTTGATCGTTGTTCCGGTTCCCAAGAACGTGTTCTCCTGGATGGTATTCCAGACGTCGTTCATTAGGGCTGGGCTGGGGAAGGTATCCGCATCGATGAAGAGCAGCCATTTACCACTGGCGTGCTTGGCACCCGCATTTCTAGCTTTGCTAATCTGCCGTGCCTGCTCATGGACCAGCTGAATACCCAGCTACTTAGCTATCTCTGGGGTATTGTCAGTGGAGTTGTTGTCACAGAGAATGATTTCCCAGCTTATACTTGCCCATTCGCTGGCAACTATAGCTGAGCGTAGGTTAGCAATAGTGTGGGGCAAGACTTTTGCCTCATTGTAGGCAGGGAGAATGATCGATAGAAGCATACGGCTAAGGAAGGGGCACTTCCCAGTAGTCCAAGGCCCACTCTTGCATATAAGTCACTCGATTGGGCACTACCTTATAGACGATCAACTGAGGATTGTCAATAGAACCAAGATAGTGCTCCAGCAAACGGTTTTTTTGCCAGATATCCTCCAAGAGCGGGCGATCATCCAATACTTCAGCTAAGCCGGTAATCCGGACCTGATTATGCTCACCATCCATATAGCATAACTCTACCTTTGGATTGGCTGCAATCTGGGCGGTTTTTTGATAGGAACGAAGATTGGCAATGTATATGGTGAATCCATCTACCCTAACCGGAGAAACGGGGCGCAGGCGTGGCTGATCCCCATCCATGGTGGCGAGCATGGGGAACTTGGCTTGCTTGATGACGGCAGCGGCGAGGGCGGGCAGCTGATCAGGGTCTACGGTGGCAGCTTGTGGTTTTGGCATGGCTTGCTGACTTTTTATTCGAAAAATAAGTCATTATTTGAATAATTGCTTTAATATGTGGCAAATTGACCATTTTCATCATGCGTACCTGGCTAGCTTACCTCTTGATAGCAACTTTGATCATTGTACCCTTCATCATTTGGGGAGAATGGTTTATGGCTTTCTTTAGTGAGGGGAAGGCTATTGAATGGTTGCAAAATTATGGGCAATGGGCATGGGCTGTGGCGATATTACTGCTGTTGGCGGATTTGTTTTTGCCACTTCCAGGGACGGTAATCATGTCGGCCTTAGGGTACATCTATGGCCCCTTCTTCGGCGGTATTCTTGCGACTTTAGGAGGCATAGCGGCAGGTGTGTTGGCGTTTGCTTTATGCCGCGGTTTAGGACGTAAAGCTGCGGTATGGATTTTGGGAGAGGAAGGCCTAGCGAAAGGGGAGAAGCAATATGCGAAGAACGGTAGCTGGATAGTGGCTATCTCTAGATGGCTTCCGGTTTTACCAGAGCTGATTGCTTGTATGGCCGGTTTAAATCAGATGAAGTGGCGGCCTTTTCTAGTCGGCTTGATCTGTGGATCAATTCCCTTAGGTTTTGTATTTGCATACATTGGTTATTCGGGCGTAGAATATCCCTACTTGGCGCTGATTATTAGTGCTGGATTGCCACCTCTCTTGTGGCTAGTAGCCCGATACTTCTTAAAACATCTCAGTTCTAGCGATATATAAATCAGTTTTTTCTCAATCAACTGCTTGCTAGTGAGGCAAAAGAAAAAAATTCGCCTGGGCATCTTGGGCTCGCGCGGAATCCCAAACCGTTATGGCGGTTACGAACAATTTGCTCAATATCTCTCTGTAGGGCTAGTTCAGCGTGGGCATGAGGTATGGGTATACAATTCTTCCCTCCATCCATTTAAAGAGGATAGCTATCAAGGAGTGCATCTGCTGCATTGCTTTGATCCGGAGGATCGCTTAGGTAGTTTCGGGCAATTCATTTATGATTTCAATTGTCTCCGAGATGCACGCGCTCGTCCTTTTGATATACTTTTTCAATTGGGGTACACGAGCAGTGCAATTTGGCATCCTTTATGGCCAAGGCAAATGGTTCAGGTCATGCATATGGATGGATTGGAGTGGAAAAGGTCTAAGTATTCCAAGCGAGTCCAACGGTTTCTTCGCAGAATGGAAAGGATCGCTGCCTTTCGCGCAGATGCCTTGATTGCGGATTCTACGGCTATTCAAGATTATCTACAAAGAGCCTACCAAAAGCCATCTACCTTTATTCCTTACGGAGCGCAATCGGATATCACGGCTAAGACTGAACATTTGAAGCAATATAAGTTGCAAGCAGGAACTTATCTACTAGCCATTGCTCGTTTTGTACCAGAAAACCATATCGAAGAAATTATTCAAGGTGTCTTAGG
>CAZHOC010001082.1:0-2759 GCA_964534295.1 uncultured Bacteroidia bacterium
TTGCAACTCTCTGTCTATCAGCACTTTATCTAGCCAAGCCTCAACCTTAAAAGGGAGATGCTCTACCAACTGAGCTATCGGATCATTTTGGTTTCTGCAAAAATTAAAAGATTTGAACTTTTTTCAAATCTTCTGCAATTTTTTTCGAGAGGTTTGCAACTCTCTGTCTTTCAGCACTTTAGCTCGCCAAGCCTCAACCTTAAAAGGGCGTTGCTCTACCAGCTGAGCTAGCCAGTCAGGCTTTAACTATGCTTTTTTCTAAAAACGAGTTGGAAAGCATTTTCGCCAGTCCGTTCATAAAAAAAAGAAGAGCAATTCAGAGCAGTTCTCTAAATTGCGGATGCAAAAATAGACATCTAAATTTATTTTACCATATGATTCGCAGAATAATCGTAAGGTCCTTTCCAGGAATTCTATTTTTTTTCTCTTTTCAAGGCTTTGGAGCTTATGAGAAAGAATTGAGGCAAGCTGACTCTCTTTTCAAAGAAGAGAAGTATACTGAAGCAATTGAAGTCTATGAGCGATTTTTGACCGAGGGACTTGCTTCGAATGCTATGCTGCTAAAAATGGCATATGTTGCTGACGCATCAGGAGATTATGCCGATGCACTACTTTTTTTAGATCTTTATTACAAAAAATCCGGGGACAGACTAGTAATTGGGAAGATAGAAGAGCTGGCTGAGGCTCACGATTTATATGGATATACCTATTCCGACCTGGATTACTTGGGAGCGATTTTTTCCCGCTATAAAACTCACGTTAGTATCCTAGCCATCTTAATTCTTTTGAGCTTATTGGTTTACATGCAGAGAAAAGCTCACCGTAATGAGGTGTCCTATCCCTTACTTTTCTTACAGCTTGTTTTGGGAATGACCCTCTTGTTTACAGTGAACTTTCGGCCCAAGAAACAAGCAATTGTGGTGGCTGAGCAGTCATTGCTACGATCTGGTCCTTCTGCAGGGGCAGAACCCATCTCAATAATATCGAAAGGGCATAAAGTCACCGTGAGTGACCACAACGCAGTTTGGAGTAAAATTATTTGGGAAGGCGAAGAGGTGTATATCCGAAAGGATAAGCTTAAGGTTATTTAAGCGGGTTGTCTGGCTCCCGTTTCATCCTATTGTAGATTTGTCGGTCCACCCAGGAAGGAATGAATTTATTGAGGAAGATCGCCAGTCTGCCTTCAAACGTTAGAACCAAATCTCGCCTCTTTTTTTGAGCAGCAATAAAAGTTCTATCTGCTACCTCTTCAGAGCTCATCATTTTTTTCTCATCTCTCGGGGATTCTCCCTGAGACTTTCCATCTGCGGTGAGTGCTGAGTTCCTAATGTTTGTATTAGTAAAGCCTGGACAAACCACTAAAACGTGAACTCCTCTGGACATTACTTCTGTCCTTAGGGTTTCAAAAAATCCCTCCTGGGCAAACTTTGAAGAGGTATAGGCAGACCGGGCAGGAGTAGACCTCCGACCATTAATGGATGAAATGGCGATGATCGTCCCT
Organism: uncultured Bacteroidia bacterium; assembly: GCA_964534295.1. Taxonomy (GTDB): domain Bacteria; phylum Bacteroidota; class Bacteroidia; order J057; family J057; genus JBCAWW01. The sequence continues at coordinate 1,502 of CAZHOC010001082.1, forward strand.
TTAGTTTCCAAGAGATAGGGTAAGGCATACTTAGTAGCATAAACTGAACCATAAAAATTTATATCCATGAGCTGCCTGAAAACATCGATATCCAATTCCTCGAAAAGGGCTCTCATCGAGATGCCGGCATTACAGACAAGCACATCTATTCTCCCAAATTCTTCAATGGCTTGATCAACCATTTTTTTATTATCCTCCTTACTCGAAGAATCTAACGGCAAGGCAAGGTAATTGTGTCCCTCAAGTTCATTGATTACCTCGCTCATTCTTTGTTCGTTTCTGCCAGTAAATACCACAGCATATCCTTCCTTGGCATACTTTATCACCAATGCTTTGCCTATACCTGAAGAGCCTCCTGTAATAATGGCTACCTTTTGCATACTAACTTAATATTATCCAAGTTCAGCTTTTGAATAGATTAACGCAAATTAACATCAGGAATTCAACTCTCTATTGCAACCTTTTATAATGTTGTTGCATTATTCTTTTAAAAATCACCATTTATTGAATGAGTATTAAATTATTTGGCCCACTGTTTCTTTTATCTACCGCTATGCTGGCTCAGACAGGAGTAAGAGGTGTAACTAAAAGTGAGACTGGAGAGATACTTCCATTTTCCACTGTTTACATTAAAGGTACCACCATAGGCACTACCTCAAATGCGAGTGGTAAGTTCTTTTTGAAGACTCCGGCAGGGAGTCATGTGATTGTGGCTCAGCACGTAGGGTATAAGGTTTTGGAAAGATCAGTAGGCGTCAGCGAAGGCAAAACAGTGTCCTTAGATTTTGTGCTAGCTGAACAAGCACTTCAACTACGAACAGTGGTGGTCACGGCCGGGGATGAGGATCCGGCTTATCGTGTGATCCGAGAGGCAATGAGCAGGAGAAGGTTCTATGAAAATGAAATAAATGCGTTTAAGGCGGATGCTTACTTGAAAGGACTATTTAGGTTGGATAAGAGACCTGACCAGATACTGGGTCAAAAAATCACTATGGATACTGGTATCGTCTATTTATCTGAGTCCGTCTCACAGTTTTCATTTGAAAGACCAGATAAGGTTTCAGAGGTAATGATCAGCTCTAAAGTAAGCGGTAATGAGCAGGGATTTAGCTTCAATCAAGCCTCAGACTTTAACATAAACGCATATGCTAAAAATATCGATATTGATATGTAAAGAGAGTATGTCTCCCCAATATCAGGACAGGCCTTTCTGTTTTATGACTATGTATGGCTTGGCTTTTTTGTGGAGAACGGAACA
>CAZHOC010001083.1:0-2757 GCA_964534295.1 uncultured Bacteroidia bacterium
TAGCGTCAAGGGATTTTACTCGAATGAAAATAAGTGTCTTGGCCTCACCTTCACTTTGTGGTGTCCAGTATTCCATTGCCAAATTGACATTGCGAACTTGGACGTCTTGTAAGTCGGGAAGATCCCCCTGGATATCTACCTGCAGGGTAGCGGTTACACTTGGCCCATGCGAGAGAGCTTGAAGGCTTTGTTTTGGATTAGCTTTGTTTTTAGCCATGATAAAATAGATATGATTAAATGAAACAAAATTGATTGCTTAACAATGGGCGTGACACAGCCATGCCGACCGAATGGGTCAGCGATACAAACACTATTACAAATTGGGATATGCTTTTATGGTTGCCTTAAAAACATGACTTAATTTACTAATAATCAACCATTTATGCAAATTTTATTGGCATTTCTTGCTAAGAAAAACAGCATGCTTAAAGGCTCTATTTCAAGTAAGGTGCATGGGAATTTGCGAGCAAAGGGAGGCATTTTGTTATTAAAAATAGTCTAGAAGATCCTTCTGTTAACTATGGTGCATAGGTTAGCCAATTGATTGCTTTACGCTGATTAAATCCTGATTTCAATAAGGAGTTTTAATCAGATAATTTGCTATCAGGATCTAACAAATCAGATTTCAAATATCACAAAAATCCACCAAAATAAGGGTGACCTATTCGGTTACCTACAGTAAAGATTGTATTGTAAGTAATTGATTTTCATGTTTTTGTGAAATCGGTTCGACTCCCTCCGCTTCCACTTGATTAATTGAACCTTTTTAGAAAAGCTCTTATACGCTCGTATAAGGGCTTTTCTGCTTTTGGGCCTTATCTGGCATAAATAATACAACCCAATCCCACTACATAACAAACTAGCATCAAATTGAGCAGACGGTTGGTGCCAGCGGGTGCTTCCTTAAACTCTTTCCAGATATAAATTCCCCATAATGCTGCTACTACCGTAGCGCCCTGTCCTAAGCCATAGGAGATGGCTGGACCTGCTTTATCGGAGGCAAGAATGCTAAAGGACATCCCAATACACCAGATGATTCCGCCCAAAATGCCTATGAGATGATTCCTGCCACTGCCGGCAAAGTATTCCTTAAACTTTAAGGGTTCACCACTGACGGGTCTTTTCATCAAAAAGGTATTGAACAAGAAGTTACTCGCCAAAATGCCCAAGGCAAAAATGAAGACAGCAGTGTAAGGGCTTAGTTTGCCTTTAATTGGGGTGCTAAAATCCGGGAACATGGATCCTGCCACATATTTATAAAACAAGCCCATTAGACAACCAGCTACTACAGAAAGAATCAAACCCTTGGTGGGTACTGAGTTCGTTTTTTCAGCCAAACGCTTGTAAGCAAAAGCATTGAGAAGAATCGCTACGGCTACTAAACCTACTCCCCCAAATAAGAGAGTAGCGTTCCCCAAAGGGGCATCTAAATAATTGACGACTACCCCTATGACCAAGGCCAAACCAATCCCTACAGGAAAAGCCACTGACATACCGGCGATGGCAATGGCAGCTACTAATAAGATATTGGCTAGATTAAAGATAATCCCCCCGATAAATGCAGAAGCTAAATTGTCAGAGCTCGCTTGACTCAAATCCGTTATTAAGGATCTACCTCCCTCACCCATTGAACCAATAGTAAGACCTAAGATTCCGGCACACAAGAGTATACCTAGTACATAGTCCCAATAAAAGAGTTCAAAACGCCAATTGCCTGAAGCTAGTTTTTGAGTATTTGCCCAAGAACCCCAGGCCAACATAGTGATTACACAAAAGGCAACCGCCATAGGGTAGGTTTCAATGATAAACATATCGCGATGAGTTAGTTAGCTAAATCTTTTCTAAAAGGAGCAGAACTTTGGGCTCCCATTTTTTGGACGGATAAGGTGGCGGCTTGGCAAGCAAAAGCACAGGCATCGCGCCAAGCTTTTCCCTCCATTAGTGCCACCGCTAAGGCCCCATTAAATACGTCCCCAGCAGCAGTGGTGTCAACGGCTTTTACTTTTTCAGTCGGGTGCAACCAACTTTCCTCCTTATTGACAAATAGGGCGCCTTTTGATCCCATGGTGACAATCACATTTTGAACCCCAAGCTCTAGTAGTTTATGGGCGGCCTGTTTGGCTGTCTCTAAATCGCTTACTTCTACACCACTCAACAAGGATGCTTCAGTTTCATTGGGAGTGATTAGCCAAACTCCTGCTAAGATGGAGGCCGTAAGTGGCTGGGCAGGAGCAGGATTAAGGATTAATTTCTCCCCAAACTTCTTAGCCAAAATCGCCAATCCTTCAATCGGAGTTTCCAATTGGGTAAGAATGAGTTGAGCCTCGGCCAATGCGGTCTCTTTGCTCTCAAGATATTCAGCATCGAGTAAAGCATTGCTCCCAGAGGCAACTACGATTTCATTTTCTCCTTCCTTATTTACCGTAATCATGGCTATACCCGAAGCCTCCCCTTCACAAACTTTTACTTGGCTTACAGCAATGCCTTCTTTTTGATAATTTTCAAGCGCATTTTGCCCAAAAACATCATCCCCCACACTACATATGAAATCTACTTTTCCTCCTAATCTAGCGGCAGCCACTGCTTGATTGGCTCCTTTACCCCCAGCAAACATAAAAAAGTCTCCTCCGATAATGGTTTCACCTGGCTGTGGGAAGCGGGCGGTTTTGATGACCATATCCGTATTGGAGCTGCCTATGACCAACAATGATTTCATAAAAAGAGATTGATTATCAGTTATTTGAAATAATACTGATA
>CAZHOC010001084.1:0-2754 GCA_964534295.1 uncultured Bacteroidia bacterium
AGATCATGTTATGCTTTTCGGATTGAAACAAAAAGCATAACATGATCTTGCGGATGCTACGCTCAGATGTTATGCTTTTCGGATTGAAACTGTGGATTGGCTGCTTGTTGCTCCTTAGCAGCGTATTCTCCTTCTGGACCGTAGTGAGATACGGCAAAGTCTGAAGGTGCGTATTCAGGTATAAAAGAGATGAACATGGCAGGTATCAGGTTTGTTGTTTATGCAAACTTATTCAGTCTCCACAACTTTTCAACGTCACGATTTACAAATTTGTTACATCTAGCTGATTACCTTGAAGTTAACTATACGTTACCATTCTATTTTATAGGAAATTATTGGGAAAGCGAAGGATCCAGTTTGAGTGATTTCACTATCCAAAAGGGCGTCATACTCGCGATATTCGGCGGGCGCGCTTTGCAAGAGATTTTTGATTTGGAAGGCCCAGGTACCCGTCCAATTGGGGCGGATATGTCTGATGGTCATGGTAAAATCAACAATCAATAGGGGATCCTCTTGCATACTAAAGGGTTGGGTTTCATCGAGCACCGTTTCTCTTGCGGCCCGAGAGGCTTCAAGATCAATCGGCGTATAGCGAACCCCTCCCAAAGCGGAAGTAGTGGTGTTGAAACCAAGGAGTTTGTTTTTACCCTTTTTCTTACCAATGCGGAAGTCTTTCCCTAACAGATAATTGACTTTATAATTGTTGTTGAAGGCAGTGTTGAAGGTACGACCTTCCCCATCGGTATAGCGAGAGTCAAAAAGACTAGTATTGAGCATCATGTACCAACCCCCATAGAGGTAGCGTTCGAGGCCTATGTCTATCCCAGTATTGCGCGCTGTACCGGTGCTTTCGAGTACTCTGAGACGGTCTAGCTCGTCTAGATTGAGTACTGTAAAGGTACCGCCAACTTCTACAGGAACTTGGGTAAGTTGCTGATAGTAGGCCTCTACTCTTAGTCGAAACTGGTCGTTGAGCATACCCTGATAGCCTACTACATAATGGCGAGCTCTGAGAAAGTCTAGGTCTGCATTAGGTAGCGTAAAAGTACCGTCAGCTCCCTGAATCTGAGTAAAGTAAGTAGCAAAGTGCTCCACTCGACTGTGCAGGCCAAAACCAGCTGAAATCGAATGCCGCGGTGCCACCTGATAACGCAAGCTCACTCTTGGCTCAATTGCACTCTTATCGTTGAGGAAGAAGTAAGTATAGTGAAGCCCAGCCGTAAGGGTAAACTTCTGACTGAGCTGGAATTTGGACTGAGAAAAGGCTTGAAATAGCTGGGTTGTACCCGTTGTATTACCCAAAGTCCGCATCGTGTCCGCTACATAGTCAAACTTTTGACGGAAAAATTCATGAGCCGCATATGTATAGATCACACCCGTTTTATTGGTATGGCGAGCGGAGAAATTATGCTGCAAGGTACTGGTTACTGTGATAGGCGCTCTACGATATTCGTTGACCTCCCTTACTTGAAACGCTAACTCCTCATCGAGGTAGTTTTTATTGTCTCTAAGGAAGCTATAGGAACCAGCCACAGCGCTTTTCCATAAGGTTTTCTCCCCGATGGAAATGGCGTGATTGATGCCTAGGACTCCCATATCAGAGCCGAGGATATTTTCGAAACGATCTAGATCTGCTTCCCATTGGCTGCTATCCAAAACCGCTGGCTTAGGACGATTGCTGATGCCTCCCATACCAAATACCCCAAAAGTGCCGGCATTTTTGGTGGGAAAGTTGAGTTTGAAGGCAATGTCAGAATAGCTCGGTACAGCAATCTGAGGAATAATGCGGTTGATCAAACCCCAAGAGGCGAAGCGATAGTTGATCAAGTATGATGCTTTGCTACCTTCCTTGAAGGGACCTTCAGCTGCAAAGTCAACTCCTAATATCCCTGCCTGCATGGTGTATTTGCGTTCTTCGGGATCACCGTTCCGGAAACGGATATCAAAAACACCCGCTGTCGCATTGCCATACTCTGCAGGAAAGGCACTGGTGAAAAAGTCTGAATTGTCCAGAACTTGATTACTGAAGATCGTAAAACTCCCCCCTGAGCTACCAATACGGGCAAAGTGGGTAGGATTGGGGATATCAATGCCCTCTACTCGGTAGCCTAAACCACGCGGGGAATTACCGCGAATGGAAATCATATTGTCAGAGACAAAGCCATTGGGCATGACTCCAGTAAAATTGGCGGCGAGACGAACAGGATCATCCAAACCACCCGCATAGCGGCGAGTTTCTTCAATATCAAAAGAAAGGGCGCTTATCAGGGCCATTTCATTGCGAGGCTTGCCTTTGGTTTCGAGTGGTACCAGGACCACTTCCTCCATTTGGTAGGCGGTTGGCTCCATTTCGAGTTCGACTACCGTAGCAGCGCTCAGTTTTACAAGTACATCCGTCTTAACGTAGGAGGTATAACCTTGACGTTCGAAGCTAAGCTCTTGAACCCCCGTTGGGACTTCTTTGATCTCAAAACGGCCGTCAGCTGTAGTTTGTGCGCCAAGTTCTTCCGCTTGGTTACGAACCGCAACCTTCACCCCTACAACCGGCACCTGCGTATAAGAATCGAGGACTTGTCCTCGAATGACTCCTTTGGATTGCTGGCCCATGACTGAAATCACCAAACCCAAGGAGAGAAAAAATAAGAGTATATGGCTTTTCACAATAAGTGATTGATTTAAAAAAAAGTGTGTATGCAAAGATCGCTATAATACTAGGTCTGTTCCAACCTCATATAGATGATTTTGTTTACGTTG
>CAZHOC010001085.1:0-2753 GCA_964534295.1 uncultured Bacteroidia bacterium
TGTAAACAGTTTTATGGGGTCCCGCTAAGTTTGACCCTGCGGGGAACGCTCCTTCGCCAAAGTTCCAATCATAAGTACTAATGCCAATGCCCTGAGACTGGTCTAATAGATAGATGGTATCTCCCTGACATACGCTGGTATTTAAAATACTCATTTCCGCTTGTGGGCTTTGGATACCACTCACCGAAACGGTTTGCTGGAAAGTATCAGTCCCACAATTATTACCGACAATTAGACTTACGGTAAAGGTCCCATTGCTGAGGTAACTATAGGTTGGAGCAACATTGGTAGTCGAATTGCCATCCCCAAAATCCCAGAAGTAAGAAGAACCATATTGGCTACCATTGGCAAAAAGGAAAGTATTGAAGGAGGTTTGATTACTAGTAAAATTTGCTTGAGGCAATGGAGAGACAGAAATCGCAGAAGTTTGTATCCCTGTCCCGCTACCATTGGTAACACTAAGGGTAACCGTTCGGGGACCGGGCCCAACATACGAGACTTGATGAGGCCCCTCCGTATTTGCAGTAGCAGGACTAGCTCCCGGTCCAAAATCCCAGTGGTATTGCGTAATACCAATCCCTTGACTTTGATTCTGGAAAGTAAAGGTTTCAGTCTCACACAAGACCGAGTTTGAGTTACTAAATGCTGCTACAGGAGCTGTAATGCCCGAAACGATGATATATTGATCCGTTGTATCTGTACCGCAAGCGTTTGTGGTTAGCAAGCGGACTCTATAAGTTCCATTTGCTTGAAAAGCATGTGAGGGAGAAAAGAGCGTACTGCTCGTTCCATCACCAAAATCCCAAAATTGAGCGGTGGTATTGGTGCTCATATTGTTAAAGGAAAGCTGGTGATTATTGATGTAAGCATAGGAATATGCAGCATCTGGCAAAGGATCGATTTGTACTTGCTGGCTATAAGTGGTGCTGCCAAGAGCATTGCTTAAGGTCAAGCTGATGGTCTTGATACCGTCACTAGACCATTGGACTTGATGGGGTCCTGGCTGGTTAGAGCTAGCCGGTACGGCACCTGCCCCAAAGTCCCAACTATAGCTCCCTCCTACGCTGATTGAATTATCAGTAATCTGGATCAATCCACCTTCACAGCTTTGGAGCTTATTGGTATAAAAAGAAGCCGTTGGCGCTATCGTAGGATCTCCATCAACGGATATATTATCGAGAAAGAGATTGTTGCCAAACTGGGTAATATTGACAAAGCGCAGATTGATATTGCTGCCAGCCCAAGGGCTAAGATCCACACTGTCCTTTCGCCAATCAGCTGCGCTATTGGGGCTCCAAGGGATTGGATTCATTGGCACTGTGCCGAGATCCGTCCCTCCTTTTAAATAAATCGTATCGGTCCAGGTAACGCCACAATCAAGGCTCAAGTCTATCCTCAGACTATCCAAATGATTGATAGAGTGAGGCGCATAGGCCAAATCAAAGCTCAGCCAAGGATTATTGACGGTAGTCAAATCGATATGAGCCGATTGTAAGTAGTCTTCTTCACCCAGATCGCCATATAATGCATTATTGACAAAAGTAAGATTAGTAGGTGCCCCTCCAGCTCCGATTGCGGCAGTGGTCCCAAAGGTAAAGGAGGTATCAGGATTGATCACAAACCAACCAGCGGGCGGGAATTGCCCACTTTCGAAATCTTCTGCGATAGGTAGATTGACACCTTGATCATCTACTTGGATATAGCTTGACTTGGTAAAAACATTCGGTGCCAAATTAGTAGAAGCACTGAGTGTAACTGCATACAGCCCGGGAACATCAAAACTAACTTCCGGTTTAGCCGAAATGGCAGAAGTACCATTTAAATAAGTAACCGTAGCGGGACTAAAAGACCAATTGTAACTCACTATTCCAGGAGAGGTCTGCGGCTCAAAATTTACCTGTTCTCCAGGACAAGTGAAGAGTAGATCTGCCTTAAAATCTAGGACGGGGGGTAGTCCCAAATCAAAAAACAACACATTGTCGAGGGCTAAGTCGCCTTGCCATCCTCCACCTGAATTACCTCTAAACCTCACCTGAATAACTTTCCCTATGTAAAGGGCCAGATCTATTTCAGCTTCTAGCCAATCAGGTCCTTGATTACCAGATAAAACAGGGATTACATCATTTTGCCAACTTAGGCCATCAAAAATGTCTACCGCCAAGGAGCCAATATCATTACCAAACATATGGTAACCAAAACTCATCGCGGGAGCGATGGCATTGGTCAAATCAATACAAGGACTTATTAGCGAGGCTTCTTTATTGGCACAAAAAGATGATTCCAGATATAGGTATTGTCCATCCAAAGTGCCGGGGAAGTCATCGAAGGTAGGTCCAGTGTTACTACTACTTGTCGGTCCTTGGTGGGTACGCCAATCAATATCATCCGCAAGCCCATTTGTCACATTGATCCAGCCATTGCCAAGGATACACTGCGTGATGTCGCAATCATTAAGCGTTCCGCAAAGCGGAAAACTCTCAAAATCCTCTCGATAAATAGGACTAATTACCTGATCCATCAATCTGATGGGCTTGCGCAAAGTATCATTCCAATAGTTTTGATCTACTAGTTTGTCTTGCCAAACCAACAGTTCATATTCTCCGCCAAATCCATTGAAAAAGGCCAAGTCTATTTGCTGATCAAAGCTGTATAAGACCGAATCTCCGGGGCTCACCGAACCTGTAAAGATCTCGTCAACCTGCACTGTATTGCCAAAACGATAGTGGACAGGGACATTACTTTCGGCTTGTGAG
>CAZHOC010001086.1:0-944 GCA_964534295.1 uncultured Bacteroidia bacterium
GCTTAATCGCGCTTTCTGTTTACTTTGGGATAGCCCTTTGTCTTGTCTGTTTAATTTATTGGTATCAAAAACGTTTTATGTATGATACCGTTCACTTAAAGAGGGAAATCAAATCCCTCCTAACAGAATATACATTAGACTAATATCAATGAAACATTTTCTTTCCTCTATGACACTCCTAGGCCTATTGTGCTTTGGGATGATGACCTCTGCTTTTGCGCCAACGGACCAAGCCATGGACCTAAAGCTAAAGCTCAAGAAGGGGCAAACATTCAAACAATGGGTACTCAATGAGCAAGTTATCACCCAAACAATTGGGGGCAGGGAGCAAAAGATTGATCAGAAAATTGGTACTGGCTACGCTTATGAAGTGCTCAAGGCCAGTGCTGAGGGATATGAACTGAAAGTCACCTTTTATCGGATGCTGCTGAAGCAAGACGTAGGAGGCATGCCCCAAATGTCTAATGATTATGATTCGGATAGAGACGAAAAGGATAGTGGCTTGAAGCCTCTAGAGGCGGCTACGGCAGCTCAGCAAGATAAAAGCTTTTTCCTCACTTTGGATCGTAAAGCCAATATCATCGAAGTAAAAAGTACGGATGATCTTGTTGCTGGTATGATGGCAGATTTGAAAGAGTTGAGTCCTGAATTAGCTAGCTCTGAAATGGAGAAAAATTTAAAAGAGACCTTGGGACCTGATAATCTTAAATCCTCTATGCGCCAACTCCTTTTTGCCTTGCCGGAGAAAGCTATCGCAGTAGGAGATACATGGAATGACGAAAATAGCCTTAAATCAATGTTTGTGATGAATACATACAATAACTATAAGGCTACTGAGCTAAGTAATCGAAGCGCGACGATTACGATGGAGGGGGAACTGGAAACAGAAGAGAATGCGGTAATGGATATGGGAGGTATGCAGTTGGAAGTCGGTATGGGCGGAT
>CAZHOC010001086.1:954-2752 GCA_964534295.1 uncultured Bacteroidia bacterium
CAATGGAGAATTCATCATTGACGTCAAATCAGGCCTACTTAAAAATGCGACCTACAATTTGGAAGCAATAGGCGAAATGTCCATGCAAGGGATGACCATTCCTATGGCTATCAACAATGTGACCACCATCACCTTAGAGAAATAAGAAACTGCATAGGGATTTTCAGGGCCTTTAACTATATTTGTAGTTCATAAAATTGCTTAGAAATGAAATTGCGTTTATTCTTCTCCCTCGCCATAGCGGTGCTATTAAGCGCACCAGCATTTGCTCAGGAAGGCACAAAAATCAAGTTTGAAAAAACGACCCACGACTTTGGTGAACTAGAAAAAGGCGCTCCTTGTGAGTACACCTTTCAATTTACCAATGTATCTGATGCCCCGATTAAGCTAGGGCGTGTTAAGGCTTCATGTGGTTGTACTACTCCTTCTTATACCAAAGAGGAAGTAGCTCCGGGTGCTACTGGTACGATCAACGTTAAGTACAACAGCCAGCGTGTAGGTCCTTTTAATAAGACTGTTACGGTTACTTACGACTCCGTCGAACGCCCAATCGTACTTTATATCAAAGGTAAAGTCAACGCGGTTGAAGATCCCTATGCAGCCTATCCTAATAAGTTAGGTAACCTAGCGTTCGACAAAGTCAACCACAACATGGGAACGCTCGAATCCAATGGAGAGAAAGTAATCCAGTTTAAGGTTGCCAATATTGGCCCTAAGCCAATCACTTTTGACAAAGCGAGAGCAGAAATGATGTTTGATGTAGACTTTGCTGATCAAACTTTGATTCCTGGTCAAAAAAGTACCTTTACGATCACTGCCAATGGTGGCCGTTTTATGAGTGGAGGCTCCTTTACCCATGTGATTAGCTTAGTTACGGATGATACCAATCAGCCTGACAAGCCGATCAACCTTAGCGGTCGTATCGAAAAGGTATTTACTGCCGAAGAGCTAGCGGCTATGCCCAATATTGAGTTTGTAAATACTACCTATGATGCTGGCAAAGTATTAGAAGGAGAATTGGTGGAAATCAAGTTTCAGTTTACTAATTCAGGACAGTCTGATTTAGAGATTACTTCTGTCAAAGCATCTTGTGGCTGTACCGCTTCTGCTCCTAAGGATAAGATTATCAAAGCAGGTGAAAGCTCTGAGATTGTGGCTACTTTCAACTCTCGAGGCCGCCAAGGGATTCAGAACAAATCCATTACGGTTCGTTCTAACGATCCTGACAACCCCGCAATAGTATTGCGTCTCAAGGTAGAGGTCGAAAAAGACCCCTTCCATATCAACAATGCGGGCCCATCGGCAGTTCCTTCGAACACTCGCCGCTAAAAAATACCAAAAAATTGAAGCCGCCCTCTGGTCTTGTACTAGAGGGCGGCTTCTGTATTTAAATCCAGAAAAAGGCCGTTTTTAGGGTTCAGAAGTTCCATTTTATCGGGTGGTACAAAGTCCAGCAAGCCTTTTGTTGCATTGCAATTATGCCTTTGTACTTTTAGGTATAAGGAAATCTGTATATCTCTTTACAGATCCCGCTAACTACTATCACTTTTTAGATTAAATCGGTCTATTTCATGAAACAAACTGCTAATTATCTCCTGTGGATCCTTGTGTTTGCATTGGCGCCAAGCTTTATGCTAGCTCAAAGAACCATCACAGGTACTGTAACTGATGCCAGTACAGGTGAAGCCCTGATCGGGGTGACTGTATTGGTGGTAAACCAGTCCGTAGGTGCCGCTACTGGTGCAGACGGAACTTACAGACTTGAACTTCCTGCTGGAGCTGAGCAATTGCGCTTTAG
>CAZHOC010001087.1:0-2751 GCA_964534295.1 uncultured Bacteroidia bacterium
ATCCGTAAATTTTCCCTCTGGGAATGCACAGCGAAACATCATTGACCGCTAAATGTTGGTCGTACTGCTTGCTTACATTTTCGAGACGTAAAAAGCCATCCATACCGCAAGTTAGGAGAATCAACTGGATTTGCCTTAAATTCCCTTGATGCAAAAAATCACTGCCGACTACATATACAGCCCTCAAGGCTGGCTAGAGGATTATCTTTTAGAGATGGACGAGCAGGGTGTCGTTCAAGCTTTGAGACCCATTGGCGAGGGGGAGGATGTTGTCCAGCTGCGCGGAACGCTCAGTCCGGGCTTCGTCAATGCACATTGTCATCTAGAGTTATCGATCTTGGAAGGTGTTATTCCTACCGGTACAGGCATGGTAGGTTTTATTGGCCAAGTCGTAAAGCAGAGACAAGCGTTCTCCGAAGGAGCCCAAAAAGAAGCCGCCCAAAACGCACTGCTTGATATGAAAGCGAAAGGGATCGTGGCCCTCGGAGATATCTGTAATAATGCGATGACAGCTGAGATCAAACGGGCTCAGCCAGATTTTTTGACTTACAACTTCGTTGAACGCTTGGGTCTCAAGCCAGAAGATGCCGAGAAGATTATTGAGGGCGGACATGTGGTATCAAGAGATTTTGAGCCATTAGCAGCTTCGCTTAGCCCCCATGCGCCTTACTCTATGTCGAGCGAATTGCTTCAGCGCTTGTATCAAACCCGGCCAGAGAGGATGTCGATTCATTTGCTGGAGTCGCAAGAAGAGCGCGCCTTATTTGATGAGGGTGTAGGTCCTTTTTTAGACTTCTTTGCAGCTATTAATGCGCCTAAACCGGTGAACGCTGGGACCAAGGGCGCTATCCATCATATTATCCAAAATCATCCGAGAGATATTCCGACCCTATTCGTCCACAATACGGAGATCAAGGAAGAGGAATTAAATTTTTTGATGGAAAGCCTGCAAGAGCCTTGGTTATGTCTTTGTCCTCTTTCCAACCTCTATATTCATGAACGTTTGCCTGATATAGAGATGTTTTTGCCCTTCGCGCAAAGCATTTGCCTAGGGACTGATAGTCTCGCTAGCAATCATAAACTAGATATCTGGGCTGAGCTGCTTTGCTTGAAAGAAAATTTCCCAAGCCTGAGCTGGCATCAATTATTGACATGGGCTACTTATAATGGCGCAAAAGCCTTGGGCTTTGATGAGCGGATTGGAAGCTTTGAGACTGGCAAAAAACCAGGAGTGTTACTACTTCCCCTATCAATCGGAGAAGGCCTGATCGAGGGCCGAGAAATAGAACGGATCCATTAAAAGCAAAAATGCCCCGCAATAGACGAATCATTGCGAGGCATAACTCTTTGGCGTTTTTTACTGACAGTATTTTTCTTTCAACTCTTTGACCTCTGGACCATATTGCTTGGTGTAGCCATATTGCTCGGCCAGGCTTAATTCTACGCAGGCTTGCTCATAGTCTTTCTTTTCGATGAAAAGTAAAGCGCGGTTTTTGTAAGCGTAGGAATTTCGTTCGTCAAATTTGATGGCCTTCTTTAGATCCTTTTCGGCCCCTTTGAGGTCTCCCATTTTTATTTTGAGATAACCGCGATTGCTATAGCCATAAGCCGCTTTGGGGTTTTCATCCACCATCCGATTGTACCAAATCAGGGCTTCGTCATACTCTCCTAGGCACAAATACCCCCAGCCTACATTGCCTACCAAATTGATATTTTCTGGCTCTAGTTCCAGCGCCCGCTTAAAATAAGGCACCGATTCACCTGCGCGATCCATTTGGGTAAGGATAATCCCGATGCTATTGAGCAGGGCGACATCATTAGTGTCTCTTGCCAGCACAAGCTTAGCATCTTGCATCGCGCCTTCTAGCTCTAAGATGTCAAGACGAGACTTACTACGCTCTTCTAACAACTTATAATAAAGAGAATCACCTTCCTCTACATAGCTGAGGCCCTTAGTAAAGTCTTTGATTGCATCCTCATCTTTGCGAGCGAGATTGAGAAAATAGCCTCTCCAATAGTAATACTCAGGATTTTCGGGGTCGAGGCGGACTGCCTTATATAAATCATCAAACATCCCGTCGATGTTTTTACGATCGAGACGGGCAAAGGCTCGGTGATGATAAAGGCTCGCTCTTAAAGGCATCAATTGGATTGCGTCATCCAGAAGAGTTTCGGCCTCTCGACTTTTGTCTTCAGAAAGTTTGGCTTTGGCTTGGCTCTCGAGTTGATCAACTTTACTGACAAGTTCATTGCCTGATTGAGCAGATAGGGTGTTCAGTCCAACCCATAGCAGGGCCAGACATAAGCAGAATGTCTTTTGCATCTTTGGTGTGTTTATGATGGTGCTATAAAAAAATGGTGTCAGGTCATTTACGTACCTTTACAAAAGTACGAAAAGAAAAATCAGATGTTCCCTATGGGTCGTAAGAAGAAAAGAAGTGCATTTGAAGGCGTAATTCAAATTGAGGATAAGCTGATAAGTGGAGAGGTTATAGAGGAAAAGTTTGCCTGTGATCTACTCAAATGCAAAGGAGCTTGCTGTGTAGAGGGAGATTTGGGAGCACCCTTGGATCGAGAAGAGCTGGCCATCATGGATCAGATCTATGAGCAAGTGGAACCCTACATGCGTAAGGAAGGGAAACAAGCCGTTGCGGATCAAGGAAATTATATTTTAGACTTCACAGGAGAATACTCGACTCCCTTAGTAGAAGGGAAAGAATGCGCCTATGTAAGCTTCAATGAGCAGGGCTT
>CAZHOC010001088.1:0-2750 GCA_964534295.1 uncultured Bacteroidia bacterium
CTCTGCGGTTTTGGAGTGTACTTCAAAAGAACTCTTACCGCCTCGTTATCGAGACATGCCGCGAGAGGAAGTGCTCGAACGAGTCGAAGATTTGAAATCGCGAATAAGATAGCATAAATGATAAGCGGCGTAGAAATACGCCGCTTTTTTTAATAAAAAACCCTATCGGCTCGCTAGTCCCCTTTGAAAGGGACGGCCAGCGAAAAGGGGATGTTACCCTCACCCAATATGATCGCATCCACCCCTAAACCACCCTATTTCGCCGTAATTTTCACCTCCGCTCGCACCGAAGGCGACAATGGCTATGGTTCGATGGCAGACGAAATGGTCTCGCTGGCTAAAGAACAGCCAGGCTTCCTCGGTATAGAAAGCGCCCGAGAAGGAGCCGAAATTGGTATCACCGTTTCTTATTGGGAAAGCGAAGCCGCTATACGCAATTGGAAGCAGCAAGCCCGGCATCTTGCAGCACAACGTAAGGGACGAACAGATTGGTACGAGTCCTATTTTACCCGGGTCTGCAAAGTCGAAAGAGATTACGGATTCAATCGTTCCCGCGAGGAGGATAAGGCTTAGAATCTAGAGCGGAAATTCGTACTTTTCCTCTATGAAGGTAGCCCTCTTTGTTCCCTGTTATATAGATCAGTTTTATCCTCAAGTAGCGATTGCCAGCCTAGAGCTTTTGCAACATTTGGGTGTGGAGGTGCATTACCCCAAGGATCAGACCTGCTGTGGGCAACCCATGGCTAATTCGGGATTTGAGAAGGAAGCCATTGCTACCGCAGAACATATGGTTTCCCAGTTTGCTGGCTATGACTATATCGTCGGTCCTAGTGGGAGCTGCATTTATCATATGCGCAAGCATTATGACGTTTTGGAGCAGCGCCAAGAGGTGGTAGAAGTCCGCGAACGTAGCTATGAGCTCTGCCAGTTTTTGACCGATATTTTGCAGGTAGAGGAGGTGGGAGCCCGCTTCGCGGAACGCGTGGGACTGCATCAAAGTTGTCATGGATTAAGAGGTTTGCGACAAGGCCGATCCTCGGAACGCATGATCGCAGACTACTCCTTGCAAAAGCGTCTGCTGAACAAAGTCGCGGGTCTTGAGCTCGTCGAGCTTGATCGCCAAGACGAATGTTGTGGCTTTGGTGGCACCTTTGCGGTTTCAGAAGCTGCTGTTTCCGTTCGTATGGGCCAAGACCGATTGGCTGATCACAGCCAAGGCAATGCGGCTGTCATCACCGGTGGTGATATGTCCTGTCTGATGCATTTACAGGGCATCGCAAAACGCGAAAAACAACCTTTCCGCTTCTTGCATATTGCCGAAATCCTCAATAGCCGCAACTAAGACTTCTCCTTCTGCTTTCATCATTCCTTATTCGATATTCCCATGAGCCACGCCAAAGCCGCTACCCAATTCAATCAAAACCAAGCCCGCACCGGCTGGCACGATCAGGCGCTATGGTTTGTTCGCCAGAAACGCGATCGGCAAGCGGTGACGGTACCAGAATGGGAAGACTTACGCGAGCTTGGTTCCCAAATCAAGGGACATATGCTCTCCAACATGGACGAGTATCTGATCCAATTTGAAGCTAATGCCCAAGCCAATGGGGTGATCGTGCACTGGGCCAAAGACGCCGCCGAGCACAACAAAATCGTCTACGAGATTCTTCAAAAGCATAAAGTGCAACGCCTCGTCAAAAGCAAATCAATGCTGACGGAAGAGTGCCATCTTAATCCATTTTTGGAGCGCATGGGGATTGAAGTTGTAGACACTGATCTCGGCGAACGTATTGTTCAACTCAAAGACGAGCCGCCTAGCCACATCGTGATGCCTGCCATCCACCTCAAGAAGGAGGAGATCGGCGACTTATTTCATGAAAAGTTGGGCACCGAAGCGGGTGCCAGTGATCCTCAATATTTGACAGAGGCTGCGCGTCAGCACCTCCGCGAGCGCTTTTTGCAGGCAGATGCCGCCCTCACGGGTGTCAATTTTGCCATCGCCGAAACGGGCGGGGTAGTAGTTTGTACCAATGAAGGCAATGCGGATATGGGTGTTCATCTTCCCAAACTGCAAATTCACTGTATGGGGATGGAAAAGCTCATCCCTCGTTTGGCGGATTTAGGGGTGTTTTTGCGATTATTGGCGCGCAGTGCTACCGGACAACCGATCACTACTTACAGCTCTCATTTTCATAAGCCACGGCCTAGCAGTGAGATGCATATCGTCATTCTTGACAATGGGCGTAGCAATCAGTTGGGCCGTCCAGATTTTCGGAAGTCTTTGCAATGCATTCGTTGTGGTGCCTGTATGAATACTTGTCCGGTGTACCGTCGTAGCGGCGGCCATAGCTATGGGACTACAGTGCCCGGTCCAATTGGCTCGATACTGACGCCAGGCATTGATCTAAAAAAACATGCCTCTTTGCCTTTTGCTTCAACCCTTTGCGGTTCTTGTAGCGATGTCTGTCCCGTCAAAATTGATATTCACACCCAATTGTATAAATGGCGCCAAATCATCGCGGAAGAAGGCCACCTCCCTCGCTCCAAGCGTTGGAGTATGCAAATGGCCGCTTGGGTATTTGCCCGTCCGAAACTCTATCGCTGGCTAGGCAAAAGAGCGCGCTGGTCGCTGCGATTATTTCCTTCTAGTTTGGTATATGGCCCTTGGAACACTTGGGGCAAAAGCCGCGATCTGCCAGATGCGCCTAAACAAAGCTTCCGCGACTGGATGGAAAAGAATGGCTAAGTGATGG
>CAZHOC010001089.1:0-2749 GCA_964534295.1 uncultured Bacteroidia bacterium
CAAAACTAAAGTCCAGCCTACCATCTTGAGCCCCTCATGGCCTACGGCTGTGATTACCAGGATGATAAAGGCAATCCCAAACATAGAGATGAGAGGTAAGATCTTTTTGAGGATAGGAAATCGGTCCTTACGCCAGGCGTTAAATAGTAAGCCCAGCCCAATAGGGATGATGACAATTTTACAAATGCTCCACATCATATCCAGCACGGAGATCTCGACCAATTGATCTGCAAAAAGCTTCATCAGAAGTGGTGTCAGAAAGGGAGCGAGCAAAGTCGCTACCGCTGTCAAAGTAATAGACAATGCGAGATTAGCCTTAGCCAAATAAGACATGACGTTGGACGCAAGTCCGGAAGGCGAACAACCTACCAAAATAACGCCAGCAGCAATTTCTGGGGGTAGATCGGCGATGCTGACGAGGGCATAGCCTACGATCGGCATCAGGCTAAATTGACAAATGACTCCTACAAGTACCGCTTGCGGCATCTTGATGACATTTTTGAAATCCTCCCATTTTAACTCTGTGCCCACTCCAAACATTATCAGCATGAGGAGGGGAACGATCAGGCTCTTGGTTTCAAAATCGCCTATGTGGGTAAAACTGTCCGGAAAGTAGATGGCTAATAGCACTACGGCAAAAATGCTGAGGGGAAATAAAAGTCCTCTCAAAAGCAGTTTGCGCGCCTTTTGAGATTCGCTGGTAGTAGTCATACCAGAAAATAAGTTAATCTTTTACTGCCTGCCAAACACTTGTTCAATCACTTGGTCTCCGATTTGCGGCCCAAAGTGAAAGGGATCCTTAAACAAATCCTTATTGGAGGTGAGGGAATTCTGTTCGTGAAAATCATGTACTGGACCTAAACTATGCAGGTCTTTAAGAAAGCGCTGGTAGGCTTCTTCTTGTCCATATTCGATAATCTTGTCCTGAAGTTCGACATGAGTAGGAAGGATAACGAACTGATATTCAATGTTCTTTGCTTCGCAAAACGCTACGATCTCTTGTAGTTGTTCGTAGTATTCATCTGGGTAGGCATAGTCGCGGTAAAAAGTCTTGGCGAGAAAACTTAGTTGATGCTGCCAGAAAGCCTCCTTATCCATCATCGGCTTTGTCAGGACTGTTTGTTGACCTGTAATTTGGTCCTTAAGTATATAAAAACAGCTTTTTAGTACTGACTGATGGATGACGTAGCGATAGGGATTCTCTATTAATTCTTTGGCCTCCCGGCAACGGTTATCATTATTGAAAGCGTTGTAGCGGCCAAAGTTGAGGCCAAAAGTTACACTATTGAGCTGGGTTTGTTTGCTGGCAAACCAAAAGGTTTCGATCATCTCAGGGACAGTTCCACCTCCAAAAGCAAAATTGAAATAGCGTTTGCCTGTAATCCGTTGCATTTGCTCCTCTGTGAGGCCTTCCATGCGGGAGTCTCCTAATAAAATGTCCTTGACGGGTTCCTCCTGATAGCGTAAGTACTTCCAAAAGGTATAGTTGAGATGAAAGGAGATATACTCTTTTTCGGAACGAGGGAGAGGACCGTTCTGTGCAACAAAGTCAAAAGGATCGATCAATGCTACCCCGCCAAATATCAAGATAAAGGGAAGGCTCAGTATCAATAAGCGACGAACAAAGGAGGTTATTTCTCGCTGCCACATAGTCTAGAATTGGAAGTAGATAAATTGGGCGGATTGGTTAAAGGCTCCGAAATAAAGGATCCAAGCTCCTAAGAGGTAGTAAAATCCGTATCGCAGCCAATTTGGGATGCGGCCCATCAAATGAGGGAAGTTTTCTTCTCCAATCAGCCAGTCAATGCTGATTAATAGGCCGAAAGAAAGCATGCTGTAAATAAATTCTTGTCTTGCTCCAATAAAGCTCCGTAAGGCCATACCAAACTCTGATAGAGAACTTATTTGCATCAGTAGGTTGTCTGGAATGCTTGCAATTAGATCAAAGGCATCCTCTACATTATTGGCTCTAAAAAAGATCCAGGCCAGACAGACAATGATAAAGGTTGAGCTGCGGTGGAGCCAGCCAGCCCCTCTCGGATAACGGCCTATTTTCATCAACCAGGCTTCCAGAGCAGAAAT
The DNA here is from genome assembly GCA_964534295.1 of uncultured Bacteroidia bacterium. Lineage (GTDB taxonomy): Bacteria > Bacteroidota > Bacteroidia > J057 > J057 > JBCAWW01. The sequence goes on from CAZHOC010001089.1 coordinate 2,083, forward strand.
ACCCCCATGGATGGCACCCCATATTACAAAGGTCCAAGCGGCTCCATGCCAAAGGCCGGAAACTAAGAAGGTCAACAATAGATTGGCCAACCAGCGGCCAGTACTCGTGCGATTGCCGCCCAATGGGATATATACATAATCTCTAAACCAAGTGGATAAAGAGATATGCCATCTACTCCAAAACTCTTTGAGAGAACGACTGAAGTAGGGCGTTCTAAAGTTTACCATGAGGTCAAAGCCAAATAATTTGGCGGTGCCGATCGCAATATCTGAGTAGCCGGAGAAATCACAATAAATCTGAAACGCGAAGAAAACAGTCGCAATTAGGACCGTAATCCCACTAAAGTTTTCTGGACTATTAAAGACTACCTCTATGTACTGAGATAATCGATCCGCAATGACGACCTTTTTAAATAGGCCCCACAAAATAAGCTCTAAGCCTTGCCTAGCCTCTTTGCGACTAAAGTTCCGACTTTGTTGAAACTGAGGTAAGAGATGGGTCGCTCTTTCAATTGGACCCGCTACCAACTGTGGGAAAAAACTCACAAAGGCAAAAAAGGTAACAGGGTCCTTACTTGGCTCTAGCTTACCTCTGTAAATATCTATGGTATAGCTTAGTGTCTGAAAAGTATAAAAACTAATGCCTACTGGCAGAATAATATTGAGT
>CAZHOC010001090.1:0-2748 GCA_964534295.1 uncultured Bacteroidia bacterium
CACCTTTGTCAATAATATCGTAAATCGCTCCTTCAGTATCGTAGACAATTCTTCGGGCGTAATCCGCCATAATTTATTTTTAGGTACTGGATTCAACGTAGAGGTCTTTAATGGGGAGATTCGCAGTAATATCGCGACCTCGACTAGTTCGTTTTCGGTCTCCACTACTGGTGTGGGAACTCTTTCCCATAATACTGCGGCAGCGGGACAATTTGGTGCTGCTGATGGCAACAATACTGCTGCACCTGCTACCTTATTTGTGACGAGTAATAGCACCGATGGGCAATATCAATTATTGCCTAGCGCAACCTTAGTCAAAGACAACGCCCATGATGGTACGGACAGAGGACCTTTTGGGGGCAGCCTCCCTTACGTGCTATCAGGGGTACCTAATATTCCTTTTATCAAAGATTTAGAGACCAACGCTCCTAACTATCCATCTATACCCTTAGAGGTATTCATTCAGGCTCAATCTGGAAATTAAGTTCTATTCGCTCAAGTGTACCTATAAACTGTTAGCGGTTTATGGGCCACTATCAAATTTGTTTTACCATGATTTCCAGAAGCATGAAATACGCACTATTATTCCTCTTAGTTTGGGGGCAACTTTTGGCGCAGACCACGGTCGTATCCGCCGAATATTTTTTTGACGGCCCAGATCCTGGCTACGGCAATGCGACTGCTTTCGCTCCCTTTGCCCCAGATACTTTAATATCCGCCACCGACCAAATCAACCTCAGTAGTCTGAGTCCCGGCGTTCATCAATGGAGCGTTCGCGTCAAGGATAACCAAGGGGTTTGGTCCCATACTTATAGTCGTTCATTTTTACTGCTCGCTTGGGAGGAGAACATCCCGCTTCAAGGAGGTGAATGGTTTTGGGATCAAGATCCTGGATTTGGACAGGGCAATTCCTTTACGCTTAGTGGGACCCAAGATTCGCTCAGCTGGCTCATTCAACTCGATACCCTGCCTCCCGGAATACATGATTTATATGTCAGGGTGCAAAATGTCAATGGCATTTGGAGCCATACTTACCGTCGTAACACTTTCATTAGAGCAGAACCTATTGCTCCCATTGACAGGCTCACCTATTACTTTGTTGGGCCGGATAGCACTTCTTCCACTTTTACCTATTTGCTAAGCCAGCCGCAGCATTTTGTAGATATCAGCTTTAACCCAGATGCTGATGACCTGGTCGATAGTACCACCTATGAGATTTGTGTTACCGCAGTGCGGACGGATAGTGTCGAAAGCTGTGAGCGATGTACTTCTTTTCTCTATCAGGAGGAAGATAGCATGTCAACCCGGCTTCCCAACTTAGCGCAAAATACTTTTAAGCTTTATCCCAATCCGAATCGTGGGCACTTTAGACTGGATGTTCCGCCACATGTCCGGGGAAATATCTATCTCGAAGTCTTTGATGCTCAAGGCCAGCGAGTTTATAAGCAACAGTATAGGGATCTAGCACAAAAGAAGATATCTGTAGAAATGGAAAGCCTAAGCGCTGGGGTCTATTTTGTCCATGTCGAATGGGCCTCTTCAGTTTGGGTGCAGAGGATCTTAGTAGAGTAAAGTCCCAAAGGTTTATAACTCTTAATTACAGCTCGGTCATTTGATCGAGCTTTTTTTGTGGGGCTGCTTCGCAGAACGAGGGGTTTTGAATGATGAATATCGAATGACCAATGTAGAAGGGATTGTACTCACTTCGGCATTCTGGGTTTGGAATTGGACATTCGATATTTCCCAGCGTTCTGCGAAGCAGGGGCAAAAAGAATTAGATCAAATTTTTTTAATAGAAAAAATTGACTATGTTGTGGAAGCAAAATTGGTGAACCAATCTGACACACCAGATTAGCGAACCAGTTTCGGACTTATTTGACTACTACAAAAGCTTACTATTATGAAATTCAATTCTCCGCCAGACGGGTATAGACATCGTCATACCTAATCTGCCATATTGCGCCCAATTCCCGGCTGCAATATCAATGACTTCTAGTATTTCTTAGACAAAGTGATTTGCGACTACTCTTTCTCTCCTAGCCCTAGGAGAGGCAGGATTCCTATGCGCAAATGCCTCGCTACCAGAGCAATATTTGACCCTTAAACTTTATACTAACTAAATCATAATTCAATGAGACTAACATTGACATTGTTTTCAATGCTGTTACTGACAGTTTCCGGATTCGCGCAAAGCGCTACGGTACTGAAAGGGACAGTAAGCAATGCAGAAAACAGCAAACTCGTTGGGGTGCAGGTCATCGTGGCCCAAACCACCAGGGGTACATTAACCGATGTAGACGGTAATTTTCAAATTGAGGTGAATGAAGGAGAAGAACTCCGATTCTCCTATTTAGGTTATGAGACCCAAACCATTACCTACACAGGACAGACTAATTTAAATGTCGTTTTAGTGGAAGATATCACCTCTCTAGACGAAGTCGTCGTGGTGGGATATGGTACCCGTAAAAAATCCCATAATACTGGCGCGATAGCCCAAGTAGATGGTGGAGATGTAGCGGCAATTCAAGCCAATCGTGTGGATGATGCCTTAGCGGGTAAGCTTGCAGGGGTATTGATTCAGAACCAGGACGGTGAGCCAGGAGCGGACCCCAAAATTCAGATTAGAGCTTCTTCTTCTATTTCGGGTGCCTCTAATCCATTGATTGTAGTAGACGGATTTCCTATTTCCGGAAGTTTGGCTACGATCAATCCCAATGACATTCAAAGTATTGAGGTATTGAAAGATGC
>CAZHOC010001091.1:0-2748 GCA_964534295.1 uncultured Bacteroidia bacterium
TTCCTTTATCATGCTGTCAACGCAGGGATGGATATGGGGATTGTCAACGCTGGAATGTTACAGATATATGAAGATATCCCCGGTGATCTCAAAACCAAGGTCGAAGATGTTTTATTAAATCGCAGCATAGAGTCTACGGAGCAATTGGTTGACTTTGCTGAAACGGTCAAGCAAAGCGGCAAAAAGAGAGTTCAGAATCTAGAATGGCGCGAAATGCCTGTTGCTAAGCGTCTGGAATATGCTTTGGTAAAAGGAATCGTAGAATATATTGAAGACGATACTGAGGAAGCACGTTTAAGCTTTGACCGTCCTTTGCACGTGATCGAAGGTCCTTTGATGGATGGGATGAACGTGGTCGGAGACCTCTTTGGTGCCGGAAAAATGTTCTTGCCTCAGGTAGTGAAAAGTGCCCGCGTGATGAAAAAAGCGGTGGCTTATCTTTTGCCATTTATGGAAGAAGAAAAGTCTGAAGGAGCGAAAGGGGCCGGTAAAATCCTCATGGCAACGGTCAAGGGCGATGTACATGATATTGGTAAAAATATCGTGGGAGTAGTACTCGCCTGTAACAATTACGAAGTGATTGATATGGGCGTGATGGTGCCCTTGCAAAAGATACTCGATAAGGCAGAAGAAGAGCAGGTAGATATCATCGGTTTGAGTGGTTTGATTACTCCTTCACTTGATGAAATGGTCTATGTTGCTCAGGAAATGGAAAAACGTGGTATGAATACCCCACTATTGATTGGTGGCGCTACAACTTCCCGTATTCATACTGCCGTCAAAATTGTTCCAGAATATAATGGTCCGGTAATCCATGTATTGGATGCTTCTAAGGCAGTACCTGTGGCGCAAAACCTGATGAGTGAAGACGATGCTCAGAAGGAAGCATATGCCAAAGAAGTTAGGGCAGAATATGACAAAATGCGTGAAGGGCACCTCAAGCGTCGTCAAGCCAAGAAGATGCTTAGCCTAGCAGATGCCCAGGCCAATAAGCTGCAAGTGGATTGGACCCAAGGCGTCGCTGCTGCCCCTAGTTTCACGGGTAATAGAGTTTTCGAAAACTATGATATTGAGACCATCAGTCAATATATCGACTGGACGCCTTTCTTCTATACTTGGGAGCTAAAAGGTAAGTATCCTGAAATCCTGAGTGATCCAGAAAAAGGACCAGAAGCCAACAAACTCTTCGATGATGCTAAGGATATGTTGCTCAAGATCATTGATGAAAAATGGCTTGAAGCACGTGCGGTAGTGGGCTTTTATCCTGCCAATAGCGTAGATCATGACGATATCGAAATCTATGCGGATAACAATCGTACTGAGGTACTGACTCGCTTCTGTAATCCTCGCCAGCAAGCTGAACGCAAAGGTCCAAGTCTTTGCCTCGGTGATTTTGTGGCCCCTAAAGAAACTGGCCTAGCGGATTATATCGGTGGATTTGCCGTTACTACTGGCTTGGGCATCGAAAAGAAGTTAGCTGAGTTTGAAGCAGATCATGATGATTACAGCAGCATTATGCTCAAGGCCTTGGCCGATCGTCTCGCCGAAGCCTTTGCTGAGTTACTTCATAAAGAGGTACGTCGTGAGCTTTGGGGGTACGCCCCTGGCGAACGCTTGGACAATGCGGATCTGATCCGTGAAAAATATCAAGGCATCCGCCCCGCTCCTGGCTATCCTGCCAATCCTGATCATACGGAGAAAGAGACGCTCTTCCGCTTGTTAGAGGTCGAAAAAAGCACTGGCATTAGCCTGACAGAAAGTTTGGCGATGTATCCAACCGCCTCAGTGAGTGGATTGTACTTCTCTCATCCTGAATCTCGCTATTTTGGCGTCGGTAAGATTGGTTTGGATCAGGTAGAGTCCTACGCCCAGCGCAAGCAAATGGCACTGGATCAGATGGAACGCTGGTTGAGTCCGATCTTGAATTATAAGTAGTGAGTTAAGGTTTGCTCCTTCGGAGAACGCTTAATTGAAGGGGTGAATGTTTGAAGGGTTGAATTTTTGAATGAACAACTCAAACATTCAACAACTCAACAACTAGCTAAGCGTTCTGCGAAGCAGGCCTCCTTACCTAACGATATCAAGCAACTCGCTCAACATCATGGCAGTTGCACCCCAGATAACATTGCCCCTGACTGAAAAAGCAGGGGCTTTTATTTTACGCCCACCGCCTACGGGGTGATACAGAGATTTGAGGTTGCTAGGATCAAGTAGAGCCGCCAGAGGCACTTCGACCACACGGGCTACCTCATCAGGAGAAGGAATAAAATCGGGCCGATAAGGCATATAGCCCACACTGGGGTAGACCATGAAATTGCTGGGCGGTATATATAGTTCAGTCAAGCTCCCAATCAGTTCTACCTCGGTGGCCGGTATGGCTAATTCTTCTTCGGCTTCACGCAGGGCGGTTGCCTGTGCATCAGAGTCGCTGGGCTCCATTTTTCCTCCAGGGAAGCTGATTTGACCACCGTGGACTTTACCGTCTTGGGTACGTTCCATAAATACCAGGTGTGCTTCCCCCTGATAAGGGTAAAAAAGGGCTAGGACTCCACTTTTACGATGATCTTCTCTGATTTCCCAACTATCACCACGATTTAAAGAGGTCATTTTGAGCTGACTGCTTAGGCCAGGCAGAGGTTGGGCAAGGCGAGATTTGATATCATTGAGCCAATTAGGATGCATGCTTTGAAAGTTCATCCACGAGATGGGCAAACTCTGCGACCACCATCGCAGTACCCCCCCAACTCA
>CAZHOC010001092.1:0-2747 GCA_964534295.1 uncultured Bacteroidia bacterium
TAAGATTTTATATACCTACAACAACGACAATCAACTCACTCGCGTCAAAACCGTAACTGGCGAGACCAATGTATCTGAATACATTTATGTCTACAACGAACTCGGCAATCCTGTCGAAGTACAGTGGCGCGAAAATGGTCTGTTGATCGGAACCGTTACCTATGATTACAATGACAAAGGCCTCCTCACTCGCATGGAGCGCTCCGTCAACGAAGCCGATAGTCCAGAGTCTGTATTCGTAAGAGTATTTGATTACAAGACTTTCTAAGATATAAGACATTACTACTACTGACGTACTGGCACCAATAAGGTGCAGCCCTCTTTCTACTCAAGAGGGCTTTTTTTGTGACCTTTTTTTGTACCTTTTTTGGGGGGTTCACTGATGCGCAGAACGCTTAATCAATTCTTTAAGGAGTGATTTTTAAAATAACTGATTCAACAATTCAAAAAATCAACCATTTGCCTGAGCGTTCTGCGAAGCAGCGCTTGACAAACTAGCTCAGCAAATGTCCATTTTCATTCAGCGCTAAACTTTGTTATTGTTGTAGGCAAAGCAAAGCTGATCATGCGACAATTCATTCTCCTCCTTTTCATTGCGAGTCAAAGTCTGAGCGTTCTGGGACAGAATAAGCCAGCATCTCCCTATCAATACAATCGCAAACTCGAAATTGGCCTCAGTCTTGGCGTAGGAGCGCTGAGCCTCACGGGACATATTCTTCAGAGGCAGCTTGATCCGCTTAGTGATCTACAACTCAGCCAGCTCGATCCGATGGCGGTCAATTCCTTTGACCGAGGCACGATCGGCAATTGGGATCCGAGGGCTGCAAGCCTTAGCGATGTATTGCTCGGAGCGAGTTTGCTAGCCCCTTACGCTTTGCCGCTATTGAGAAAAGAGTTCCGCGACGAGCGGCTAGACCTCATGATCATAGGCTTTCAAACGATGGTGTATACAGACTTTGCTACCACCTGGACCAAATATAGCGCACGGCGGGTCCGTCCTTTTGCCTATCTCCCTGCGGGGAACGATCAGTCTCTTTTTCAGATGCAGCGAGAAGCAGATGCCCGCTATGCTTTTTTTTCGGGTCATACCTCAGGGACTGCGGTAGCAAGTTTTTATGCTGCCAGTATTTATCAAGCCTATTTCCCTAAATCACGTTCTCGCTATTTTGTTTGGGGAGCGGCGATCCTCCTGCCAGCAGTAGTAGGATATTTACGAGTGAGAGCCGGAAAACACTATCCCAGCGATGTTATGGCGGGTTATTTAGTCGGGGCTTCTATTGGCATCCTCAACCCTTGGTTTCATCAGCGGCGCTGAATTGGGTCTGATGGGCGACAAAAGCGGGAAAAATAGGCGAAAGCGCAATCCGATTCGTTATCACTGCCGTAAGCATTAGTGATTCACCACTTAATCATGTAAAAATGAAACGCTTATTTGCCTCACTCAGTTTTATATTTTTTATCGCAGCTTCGCTGAACGCTGCCAATACTCCCAATCATCAGTTGTGGGAAAACATCCTCCAAAAGCACGTCAATTATAAGGCCGGCACGGTCAACTATAAAGCCATTAAAGCCGATAAAGCTGCCCTGCAGGCATATATTACAGAGCTTGAAACCCATACGCCTCAAGCTGATTGGAGTCGTAATGACAAGCTAGCCTACTGGATCAATGTCTATAATGCCTATACCATCAAACTCATCGTAGACAATTATCCGCTCAAGAGTATCACCAATCTAGACAAACCTTGGGACAAAAAATTCATCAAGATTGCAGGCACTACTTATAGTCTCAATCAAGTAGAAAACGAAATTTTGCGTAAGTACACTTCTAAGATCCACTTTGCGATCAACTGTGCTTCTATCTCTTGTCCTCCTCTGTATAATCACGCTTTCACCTCTGAAAACGTAAATACCTATCTCACTCGCCTTACTCGCAACTTCCTTACCAATAGCCAACGCACAGTTGTGAGTGGTAGTAGTGTGAAGGTATCCAAGATTTTTGATTGGTATGGCGTTGACTTCAAGACTGATGGCAGCATCATCCCTTACCTCAACAAATATCTCGATCCAGATTTGCCAGCAGACGCTACGGTATCCTACCTAGACTATGACTGGAATTTGAATCAATAGTATAAATTCCCTACCCTGCGGAGAAAGCGAAAGGCTGCCTGAGATAATACTCTGGCAGCCTTTGCTCATGATAAGCGTTCCGCGCAGCGAAGGAGAGAATGTCGAATGATGAATTTCGAACGCTCAATTTCGAAGGGATTAAAACTTCGACATTGGACATTCATTATTCAGCCTTCGTAATTCTTAGTATCTCGCGATGTCCTCCACTTCGAGCTCGATCACCTTGCCGTAGGCTTTGAGGGCTTCTAGATCGATCCGCTTGCTATCGCCATAGATGGTGATGAGATAGGGTTTACCCGCAATGTACTTTTCATGAAAAGCCTTGATATCGGCCATCTCCATACGGGGATATGCTTCATAGGCTACTTGATTAGGATCACTGGTAAATCCTCTATTCTGATGGCGCGAAACCGTTTCTGGCAGGTTCCTGAACTCAGGAAAATTCGTGATGGTGCTCAATTGCAGAGAGTTGCGTAAGGCATCCATTCGATCTGGCTTTTCAGGCAGTTCTTGTAGGAGGCCGACCATCACTGGGATCGCCTCCGAGGTCTTATCGGCCTGACAGCCGATATAGCCAATCAAGCGCCCTTCCTTGCCGCTTAGACTGGGGATTTGATAAA
>CAZHOC010001093.1:0-2743 GCA_964534295.1 uncultured Bacteroidia bacterium
GAAGAGGCAGAGGACGACCGAGAGAAACGGCAGAAGAACTGAAAGCGCAAGAAGAATACAATCGTTTGATGTATGCGGTCTGTCTACGCTATGCGGACAATCCAGATGACGCCCAGGATATACTCCAGGAAGGTTTTATCCGCGTTTTTCGCAAAGTAAGCACGTTTAGAGGACAAGGATCATTTGAGGGTTGGATCAGAAGGATCATGGTACATACTGCTATTGAGCATTATCGCCGCAACTCTCGCTTTATGATGGTCGACGTCGAGGAAGCGCGAGATGTAAAGTTAGATGCCGATGCGCTTACGAGCATGAGTCGAGATGAGATCATCAATCTTGTCAATCAAATGCCAGTAGGATATCGGACCGTTTTTAATCTTTACGCGATCGAAGGCTACACCCACCAAGAGATAAGTGTGACACTCAATATCTCCGTCGGGACGTCCAAATCGCAACTATCGCGCGCCAAAAAGATCTTGCAAGACAAGATCGATAATTTGAATAGGAGAGCCATTCAGGGATAAAAAAGTAAACAGTAGAAAGTAATGAGTATTAAGAACCAACAGTCTAACTACCACCTACTCTCTACTCAGTACTAGAAAATTTGCACGGAAATGGAAAACCAGAATGACATCAGAGGGCTCTTGCAGGAAAAATTCCAGCATCATGAGGCGAATCCACCTCGCGATATCTGGGCCCAAATCGAAGCGGACCTCAATCCGCCTCAAAAAAAGAAAGTAGTTCTATGGCCATATATGGCGGTAGCTGCTTCTGCCCTCGTCCTCTTTGGACTTTGGGCACTATTGGGTGGTCCTCAGGATACACCAAACTTTCCTTCTAATGATGGCATGGCTGAGACTACTCCTGCGGAGAACGTTCAGCCCCAGCCCCAAGAAGAAAGCATTCCTAGCTTGACGGAAGAAAAAAGTTTCGCCGCTCAGCAAGAGGAAGAAGGGGATGCTAACAACACAGAAATCAAACCTCTCTTCCAGCAAGCCAGCACGCGCAACTTCGCTCAGCAAAGCACCACTGCTCCCGTTGAGCAGCCAGCAGTGCAGGAAGAAAATCAAGAAACCATTAACAGTTCTGCAGCAATCGCTCTCAATCCTATTTCGCCTATCAATCCTACGCTGTACCCGGATGCACCCGTACATCAGCTAGAAGATAAGCTACCAAATAAGGTTGAATCAAACAGCTCTACGGCAGCAGAAGTCGCTACCGCTAATACCAGCAGACTCCAAAGAGTTAAGGACAACAAACTTGATCTCAATGAATTCTCACTGCAAAATGTAGTAGCCTTTGCCTCTAATGAACTCAGTAAGATCGCAGGTTCACCCCTCGACTACGAGCATCAGCAAGGCCAAAACGCTGAACGTAAACGCTACGAGTTTGAGTTAGGCGATTTCAAAATCACACGCACTAGTTTTAAGAAAACCACTAATCAGTAATCCACCAAGGTCATGAACAAGCAATTTTCTCTCTACAAATATGTAGGAATGTTTGCCGCCCTAATGATGTTCAGTCTCGTTGCCTTCGCCCAAGAAGAGGGCTCAGAAGAAGCGCAGACTGATAGCACAGAGATCATCTTTAAAAACCGTCGCATCATCATCATCGCTGATGAAGAAGGCAAACGGGTAGAGATCAAAGAAATCAAAGACGAGGATATCGAAGAAATTGAAGAGGTGATGGAAGACGCAGAAGTCATCATCATCGAAGAAGAAGGCGATGATCCTTATGATTATACCGCTGAAGAAGCCGAAGAAGTGGAAGAAGACGATTATGATCAGGATTATGAGGACTATGACAATGATTGGGACGACGATGATTACGATCATAAGGCCAAAAAGAAGAAGAGCGGTAAGCGCACAGATGTAGATCTAATCGGTTTTGACCTTGGTCTAACCAATTACTACAACTCTGCCACTAGCCAATACGGTCTTAGTGCGGCTCCTCCAGCCCTCGCGATCCAAGAGTTTCGCCCCGGTTCTCACGTTGCTTTGCACCTTTTCCCCACTACAGCTAGCCTAATGGGTCGCGGTGCCGTCAACCTCAAGACAGCGGTTACCATCGACTGGACGCAGATGTACTTCTCTAGCAACGTATTGATCCAAGAGTCAGGTGGCACTGTCAGCTTCTCTGAAAGTCCCAATGACCTCAGCAAAAATAAACTCAGCGCTCGCTATATCCAGATGCCTTTACTCCTCAACATCAATACTGATCCAGGTGGTAAAGACGGACTAAGCGTTTCCTTTGGGGTCTACGGTGGCCTACTTTGGAAAGGATGGACCAAGCAAGAATACGCTTCTAACGGTCAGACCATTGTCGACAAAGTAGATGGCAGCTACGGTCTTTCTCCGATCCGCTACGGCTTGATGGCCCGCGTTGACTTCAAGTGGTTCGATATCTACGGCATGTACAATATGGTGCCGCTATTCGAAGCCGGCAGCGGCGTAGAAAATACGCAAACGGTGATGTTCGGTGTGAACCTCATCAACTTCTAAAAGTATAGGATGTATTTTTTCAATTGATATGCGGCCCGCTGACTACGGGCCGCTTTTTTTGTGCCTGCTGCGCAGAACGCTTATCCCTAGCACATGACAAAGAATTGCCTTGTCGCACCCAAAATCTACCGGATTATCCTTTCGACAGAGGCCGGAAGGCCGACGAGAAATCTCCTATCCAGCAAATTGAAATTACATCTTGAAATCAAGGAGATTTCTCGTCGGCCCGCTGCTCGGGCCTC
>CAZHOC010001094.1:0-2740 GCA_964534295.1 uncultured Bacteroidia bacterium
AGGACTACAAATCTGAAGTTTGACTTTTTTCTTGCTGCGCAGAACGCCTATCTCCGATCACGCACCCGCGCCCAACGAGCAATCTCAACACGAGCATCTCGCATCTGTCGTAGATCCCCATCGGATTCGATGATCAGCTTACCGCCTCTTTCTACTTGAAGTTGGCTGATGTCATTCAAAATCAACAGACCTTGTTTACGGATCGTCAATTTCGCGCCCTTACTGACAATTAACTGAGCGTTCCCGACTAGGGATAGCTGACTAAAATTCTCAATGATCATCTCACTTCCTGCTTCAAGCCGGATCCCCCTATTGGCAGAAACTGTCATTAAGGTAGGAGTAGCAAAGGTCTTGGTCTCAGGATGAGGGGCTTCTCGGTTAGGGGTCCCGCTAAGATCTAAGCTGAGGGTAGCCCCCTTAGCAATATTGAGATAGGTATCAGGGCTTTGTGGATTATCGTTTGCAGGCAAGATTAAAGGTCCACACCAACGCTGATCTTTTCGAACATTAAGGTCATCAAAATTGATTTCCAATTGATAAGACCCACTCGCTTCCTGGCTGATGATCCGCACGCTGATGCCCGTAATGATCGCGGCTTCCATCACTTGACCCGCACGAGTGTAAGTAGGATAATTAGTTACCGGAAATATGCCAGACAAGCCGACCTCATCCCCTACCCCAAGGGCATCTTTTTCACTACCCGTGCCTGCCAAAGTGCATATATTTTCGCCCTGGATACATTCATTCCAAATATCCATTTGCTCTCTGCCCCCCGAATCCGAATTACCATGAGACATCCCAACTAAGATGCGCCCATCCTTATTATAGTCAGCCCGAATAAATTGAAAGGCGTTTTGGCCGGCAAAGGGATTTTGCTGCATTGTCTCCATGACAGGTCCCATAAAATAACCCGTTGAGATACTATCCCCGGTAAATCGATAGTCTGCATTGCCTTGGCCGTTGAGCATGCGGATAAAATTTGCCTGCCTACGATCAAAAGGTTTTAATTGTGGGGATTTTCGGTCCGCGCCGGGTTCTGCCACTACATACATATATATACCGGGAGCAGATTGGGGATGTCCCTGATTGGGATCCTTGAAAAACAGCTTATCATCCCAATGACTAAGTTTTTGGTGATTTTCTATCCATAGCGTATGCCTACTGCCCGGAATCCGAATCCGAATTGCATCCCTGCCCACCAAATAATCATTGAGTTGGTAAACACCATTTTGGGTAACCTCCTGAGGCTTAATCCAACCCAACCACCAAGCCTCCCATGCATTGGCCGTAAAGAAAGGAGAATGCCAAGCGGCCATTAGGCCCCAACCTTTTTGGGTGTAATAACGGTTTCCATCAGCGCTATTGGCGCCAAGGTAGTGCGGACAATCATAAAGATTATGAGCAAACTCATGCTTGAAATACTCTAGATTATGCTTACGATCGCGATAGGATTTAATGCCTGTATGCCCATTACGGATTTTATAGCCATTGCTTAGATTAATACTACTACTCGCTCCCATACCCGTACTGCCATTGGCGCGATGCATAAAAACGATGTAGTCAATGATGCTATCAGGCGCTGAGTTGCTATTGTCATAGCGGTAATCGGGATGATTGGTACGATTGTCATAGCGACTCCAATCAAAATCAGGATAATTTTCCTCTATCCACCTAATGGCGGCGGTATTCATTTCGCTTTGCCGCTTGAAGAAATTCCCGCGTGTTTCGCGAATAAACTTTACCGGCACTTGAATGGGGAAAATATCCGCCGTGATACGAAATTGTCCCCCCGACATAGCGTAAAAGTAATCGCTGATGTTTTGCTTATCCCCGCCAACTATATCTTCAGGATCATCATAAAAAAGCTGGTTTTGGGCGCCCATGGCAATCTTGGGCAAAACCCCTTCTTCACTTTTGTCGGGCCAGATGGCGTCGTCCTTCATAAGACTGACTTCGTCATAACGAATGAACACCACCAGAGTATGCAGATCTCCTTTGGGCGTATGCACATTGCCATGATAAGAATAGCGCGGCTGCTGAGCCATCATTGAAACGGCCAAAAGACAGAATAAAGTAAGGGGCAAAAGAGGGCGAAAATTCATGCTTACGAGCTTTATTGGATAACGTCAATTGCTACCATCGTATTTTTCTGCAGTGGTCAACTCATTGGCGTAAACATCCTTAGGACGGAAAATTTTCCAAAAAGTAAGCCCCATAATCTTTAAATCCAGCCAAAAGCTCCGGTTTTGTACATACCAGAGGTCCAGCGCAAACTTTTCTTTAAAGCTGATAGAATTGCGCCCGTTGACTTGGGCCCAGCCTGTAATGCCCGGTAGCACACTATGCCTTTGACGCTCTGCCTCGGTATAGAGAGGCAGGTACTCCATCAAAAGCGGGCGTGGTCCCACCAGACTCATTTCTCCTTTGAGTACATTCCAAAGTTGGGGGAGTTCGTCGAGGGAGGAGGTCCTCAGATATTTACCCAGCGGAGTAAGGCGTTGCTTTTGATTGGCCGCCTCGTCCTCTCCTGGCTTGATATCGTAAAGGGTGCTAAACTTGATGAGCCGAAAAGGCTTTTCTCCCTTACCCGGACGCACCTGTCGAAAAAACACCTTGCCTTGCGTCCCCCATAGCCCCAGCACAATCAATAGGATCAGCGGCGAAAGTAGCAGCAGCCCTACACTGGCGATCAATATGTCTCTGATTCGATACATGATTGGGTTGACGTCATTTTTGTTTG
>CAZHOC010001095.1:0-2735 GCA_964534295.1 uncultured Bacteroidia bacterium
GCGAATCATTGTATTCATAGGCACTTTGTGTTGCATCGGAGTCTTGGGTCTTGCTGCGCAGAACGGTCAGCATCATTTCAAAATTGCGAAGTTGAAATATGATGGGGGAGGGGATTGGTACTCAAATCCAACTGCTTTGCCCAATCTGATCGAGTTTATCAATCAGCAAACTAAGAGCAAGATCGCTCCGATCGAGGACGTAGTCGAGCCCGGCAATTCCCAAATATTTCAATATCCCTACGTTTACATGACCGGTCATGGCAATGTAAACTTCAGTGCTTCTGAAGCCGAAAACCTCCGCAATTACCTCATCTCAGGTGGCTTCCTGCATATCGATGATAATTATGGCATGGACAAATATGTCCGCCGCGAAATGAAGGAAGTATTTCCCGAGCTAGAATTCGTAGAGCTGCCCTACAACCATCAGATGTACAAACAGCATTTTGCCTTCCCCAAGGGCCTGCCCAAAATTCACGAGCACGATGGCAAACCGCCCCAAGGCCTCGCCCTGATCTATGAAGGTCGCGTCGTGGTTTATTATACCGTAGAAACGGATCTCGGCGATGGCTGGGAAGATATCACAGTCCACAACGATCCTGAAGAGCTTCGCCAAAAAGCGCTGCAGATGGGTGCCAATGTGGTTTTGTATGCGATTTTGAATTAGGGTTTTTGCCGCTTCGCGGAACGATTGATCCTAGGCGGCATGCCACAAGGGTTAATCTGTAGCGGCCTATTGCATACGCCGCCCGTTCCGCCAGGGATAAGCGTTCTGCGCAGCAGTAAACCCCAAAAAAGGCCCCCAAAAGCAAAATGCCCAATGATGCAGTGCTATACACTACATCATTGGGCATAATTTTTAAATCGCTTCCTTATACCGAAAAACTCTCGCCACAGGCGCAAGTACGGCTCGCATTTGGATTGGCAAAGTGGAAGCCTTGGCCTTGCAGACCACCGCTATAATCAAGCTCTGTACCCACGAGATACAACAGGCTCTTCATATTGACAAAGATTTTGATGCCTTTGTCTTCGATCACTTGATCGCCGGCCTGTTCTTGATTATCAAAGTCCAATTTATAAGTCAATCCAGAGCAACCGCCACCTTCTACACTCACGCGCAATCCGTAGCTTTCGTCATAGCCTTGTTCTTCACGGAGTTGCCCGATGTGCGTAAAAGCGCTTTCGGTAACTTTGATCATTGCTTCTTGCGTCATAACACTTGTTTTGCGTTGCTCTACAAAGATACGATTTTTTTAGAGCTGCGTTTCGACCAATTTTGATTCAATACTCACAAGGGAGCTGATTGTCAAATTATGAACGACCATTGCAGAAGGAATGTTCAAACTCGCTATTCAAATCTCCTCCTATTTAATGATGATTTTTTGATTCGTGGTCCTAGCAGCAGTTTTGATCCGCAAGAGATAGACTCCCGGACTCAGTGGAGGTAAGTCTAAAGCAAACTGCTGGTTGGGGCCTTTATCTACTAACTTATGAGTTTCCTGATGCACGCTCCTTCCCTGAAAATCAGCGATGATAAAATCTACTCGTCCCGCTTCCAGATTAGGCAATACAATATTGAGAGGCCCAGTCGTCGGATTAGGGAATATGAGGATTTCACTCAAAGCAGAAAGCCTTAGACTTCTGATCTCTGAGAGATCAGTTCGACCATCAAAATCAAATTGCTGTAGCTGATAATATAGCTTTTCGGCTCCTATGCTGGCTGCTTGCCGATCTACAAATTGATAATATCGAGTCTGAGCGTTCCCAGACTGGGCCGCCACCGCACCGACAGACTCCCAAGTAACTTGATCGCTACTGCGCATAATTTCAAAGCGCTCATTGTTTTGCTCTGATAGCGTCGCCCAATCGAGTTGCACATCGGGGCCGTCCTGCGCTAGCTCAAAAGATGCATATTCCACTGGCAATGTCTGCGTTCCCGTCAAATTGATATTATCTACAAAGGTGGCATTACCGCCTGCATTGCTGTATTTATGCGAACCTTCAAGTGCGAGGGTAAATACTGTATTATCATAAGCCGAAAGATCAATACTAGGGGTAGACCAAGCTTCTGCTACATTGGCTTGATAAACACTACCGACTTGGGTGCCGTTGACCAGTACTCTGAAGTTGGTGTAGTTGCTATTGAAATTGTACATCTGGCGCAAGTCAAAAGCTAGATTGAGATTTTCATAGCCTGTTGCGTCTACGCAAAGCTCCATTTTCGATTTGAAATAGGGATTTTGCAGCACATTGAAAGCCGTCGCCGCACTAGTAGGTGTTCGGTGATAAGGACTGTAGGTAAAGGCACTCGTACCATCCCCCTCAAACATCAGTCCCATAGAACCCGCATTTGCTGCCGCCGCATCTCTGTAAAGCGCGTTTTTCATGGAAGTAGTAGTCTTCCAGGGATTGAGCGCTGTGGCTCCTTCAAAATCTTCGGTATAAGGAATGCCTACGGTGCCTACTTTTATTTTTGCGGTATAAGTTTGGGTATTAGTCGTTGCCCCCTTGCTTACGGTCAGGCTTACGTCATAAATTCCGGCCGCAGTATAGCTATGCGAGGGGTGTTGACTGGTAGAGGTGGCTCCATCGCCGAACGCCCAACTCCATCCCGTGGGTGTGCCTTCTGAAAGGTCGCAAAATTGTACCGTAAGATTATTATTGCAATCTGCTTCGGTATCAGCCGTAAATTCTGCATCAAGAGTTACCGCTGAGCCACAAGTCAGGTAAGTGCGGTG
>CAZHOC010001096.1:0-2734 GCA_964534295.1 uncultured Bacteroidia bacterium
CATATCAAACCATATTACTCAGGATTCATAACCCTGAGGTCGGGAGTTCGATTCTCCCCTGCGCCACGATGATAACGAAGCCCTTACTAGATTAATCTTGTAAGGGCTTTTTTGTATGGGAAAGTCCCTGATATTCTCAAAAAAAACCCTGCCCACGCTAATCCTTCTCTACTCTAAGAGCACTTAGTCGTAGCTCTAGATATTCCGTAACCAAATCGTGAAAAGATAAGCCTTGCCCTTCAAACTTATTGGCATTCGTCATGATGGACATGATGAAATGGTTATCTAAGGCAGTAAGTAGGTCGATATTAAAGGTTTTAAAATCCCCTCTTTCCATTCCTTTTTGGTAAATGCGAACAAAGTTGGCTATCACTTTTCTGGAAAAAACTTCAATGAGGGACCAAGCCTCTGGAAAAAAAAGTTGGATTTGTTCTATAAAGGAAATGGACAGTCCTTGGATCCCTTCACTTAGCTTGAGTAATAAATTACGATACACTTGTTCGAGATCATCACCTTCAATTGCCTCTGCAGAAATCACAAAATCGATCTCATCAAGAATAGACTGAATAACAGCCATATAGATTTCTTCCTTAGTAGAAAAGTAGGTGTAGATGGTACTCTTACTTTTTCCAGCCAGCTCGGCTATTTCGTCTAAGGTTAGTTTATCTAAGGACTTATTTTGGAGCAAGGAAGTCAGTTCTCTCACCCAAAGCTTTGCTTTTTTGCTCAGAGGCCTTCGTTCCTTTGCTATTGATTTCCTTCCCATAGACTCAATTCCAAGAATTCAACTTTTATTGATTAGCGATTTACAAAAAGCTTAGTCATTGACAGGAGATCTCAGTAATACTCCCTGCATTGTTACACTTCTTGATTCAATAATTGATTCGAATGCTCCTCAAACTCCGCTTTGAGCTTAGGAGCAATTTGGGCCATGGCTCTCTCCGTTATTGCAGTAATCGACAATGAGGGATTCACCCCTGGATTAGCCGAAATCATAGAGCCATCACATACCATCATATTCTCATAGCCAAATACATGATTATCTTTATCGATTACCCCTTCCTTGGCATCAGTGCCCATAACAGCACCCCCCAAAATATGGGCAGTGGTTGGAGTACCTAATAAGACATCTACAAAATTAGAGTACGGAATGGCCTTGACCTTACGGCCTAAGAGTTTTGCCAGCTTAGAAGCTTCCGGAATATAACCACTTGGCTTTTCACCGGATTCTTTGGTGGTCTTAAGCGGAGTGAGTTTCCCGAGCTTCAACCGCAAGGTGCTATCAAGCGTCTGCATGAACAGAAGAATCATAGTTGATTCGCTGTAACTTTTATTAAAAAATGTCTTTAGCAGTTTGAGCGGCTTGGTGAACAGCAGTTTTAAAATACCCAAGAGACGAACAATCAGCCATTTGTGCCCGACGGAGGGAATGGTCAACCACTTAAAGAAACTTGAGCCACGACCATACCTAACCGGTTCCAGATGACTATTCTTATCTATATGAAGAACTGATCCAATCGCAATGCCTTTTGTGTAATCCTTATTCCCCCGCTCGGTGGAAGTAAGGACTAGCAAGGACTCATTATTAGTGCGAATATTACAACCTACCTTATCAGAGAGTCTTGGTAGAGAACCTTTAGCTTTTAGCTTTAGGAGCAGAGGTACAGTACCTAAGACACCTCCTGAAAAAATCACATTCTTTGCTCGAACGCTAGTCTTTCCCCCTCGCTTAAGGCTATTTTTGTATGAAACCTCATAGCCAGTGGCCCCGCTCTGTCCGTCCAGAGGTCGAATATCATAGACCTCCTTTTCTGCGATTATCTCTGTCCCCAATTGCTGAGCAAGGTATAGGTAGTTTTTATCAAGGGTGTTTTTAGCATTGTGTCGACAACCTGTCATACAGGCTCCACAAGAGATACAGCCCGTACGATCTGGACCTTTACCACCAAAATAGGGATCTGCTACAGTTTTGCCTGGCTCACCAAAGTGAACCGCTACTTTGGGTTTAGTGAAGTATTCCTCTCTCTCAAGGTCCTTAGCTAGGTCTTTTACCACTTTATCCGCCGGTCCCATGACGGGATTTTCTACGGCCCCCAGCATGCGATAGGCTTCTTGATAATAGGGCTTTAGATCTTCTTGCCAATCGTTTAGACTCGCCCAACTGCCAGAGTTAAAAAACTCCTTTTGGGGAATAGGCATTGTATTCGCCCAAGTCAAGGACCCTCCCCCCACTCCTACCCCGGAGAGCACCGTAACATGGTTTAGGAAAGTCATTTTAAAAAAGCCAAAGAATCTAGCTTTCGGCTCCCATAGCCACTTCTTGAGATTTAAATTGGTCTTAGGGAAATCTTGAGCCTTAAACCATTTGCCCTTTTCGATAACCAAAACGCTATATCCCTTTTCTGCTAATCTTAAAGCACTAACAGAACCGCCAAAGCCACTCCCTACTATAACAAAATCGTAATCCATATAATCAGGCATTAATCTTTTCCATCGCCACAAAAGGTGGTGCTTAGGCTGATTTTCGAAACCCTTAGCTCAAATATTCCTGCTGGATGACATATCCAGGTCGAAGGTGGGAGCAAGTTGGTGTAAGCCCATGAAAAAATCGAACTATTTCAATAAATATAGTTCGATTTCTATTAATAATCAATGAGCCGTGGGAATTAGGATTATTGTTCCAGTCATAAAGACCAGCAGAAATTAAGCGAGCGCAGGGAGACATTTTTTTTCT
>CAZHOC010001097.1:0-2734 GCA_964534295.1 uncultured Bacteroidia bacterium
GATAGGCAAGCTTCACCATGTCGGGTTTTCCAAATTCATCTGTATCCCAAATGATGGCATCCGGCTGAGCTTCAAGGATCTCGTTTAGAAGATCATCACCATAGGTTTTGCGAGGATTGCGCGTGGCCCAAACCAGTTTGGCAGGGGCAGTTTGTGCCAACAAATGAGGAAGGCAAGGCCCAATTCCACTTCCGGTAGCGACCCAAACTACTTTTTTGAAAAGCTGATCGATATTACCCACTCCAGCAGTTGGGATACCTTTTACCCAGAGATGCGTAGGCTTGTCGTCAATCAATTGCCCTGTCCAATCTCCGGCGCGAGAGATCGCCAGACGGAAGCCAGATTCGTTGGGTGAGGGAATATTGGCGAAAGAGTGCCAATCTTTGAGTGGATGCCGGCTGAGGGCTGTAGAAGAGCCTGCAAAAGGCGTGACCCCATAATCAAACTTGGTCAAAGCAACGTGATTAGAAGGACTCACGATTTCAATAGGTACTTTCCGTAGTCGCATCCAGGGTAATGCAATGCTAAAGGTGAGGATAGAAATCATCCAGAAATCAAAGGAGACCATCAACGCTCCTAAGCTTAGGCCTGTTGAACTTTGAGCCCCTATGGTACTGAGGGTCTGCCACCAAAATAGACCGAGCATTAACCAGCCTCCAAAGCGGTGAACAAACTCAAAACGATCATGCTTTTTGGCTCTCAGTTTGGGCAGAGAGGTGATGATCATGGCAAAAATCAGACTCAGAATGAGTAGGCTTGGGAGAAGGTTTGATAAGCCTAGTAGACCTTGTTGAAATTGGACGATTTGGGCAATACTGAGGATGCTGTACCAAACACTGGTAGCAATCATAGCTCCTACATGCAATCCACCAAAGTGATAGATTTTACCCATCCGGCGTCTTACAGAGAGGGACCATTTGAGAGAGAAGGTAGTCGCTGCGCGGAACAATAAGTTGATCACATACTGTTGGCGAATGAGGACTCCCAAACTAAGGTTAATCAACACAAGCTGAGACAGACGGGGGATAAGCAATGCTTCATTAGAAAACCAGCCGTTAAGCAAAGCTTGAATGCCAAAAACGATATTGAGCAATACAACCAGCATAATCAAGCGGTGATAATGCATTAGCGCTTCTCCTTTGAAAATCCGCTGCCATTTAGGAAGCTGGGGGGGAAGTTGGACTTCATCAAGGTCTACTGGAGGCTTGCTCTCTTCTTGCAGAGAGTCTTCATATTGCTTTTTGAGCAGACGTTTGTCAATCTTACCGCGCTTGGTTCTGGGAAGCTCGGGTAGGAAAATCACGCTTTGCGGAACGTAGTAATATGGAAGTTGGTCTTGCACGCTTTGGCGAAGGCTTTCTTCGTCTACATCTTGGGCCACCACATAGCTGACCAAAGTTCTATTATCGATCTTTAGGCTCACAGCTTGGCGACAATTGGGATGGCTCTCTAAAGCGCGTGAAACAGAGTCTAGCTCTACTCTAAAGCCTTTGATCTTGACCTGATCATCCACTCGGCCGTGATGTTCGAGCTTTCCCTCTGGGGTCCAGCGACCAAGATCTCCAGTGTTAAACATCATGGAATCATCATCGAGGAAGGGATCACGCGCATAGCGTTTGGCGGTTAGTTCAGGGTTGTTGAGATAGCCTTTGCTAACACATTTTCCTCCACCCCACATCACGCCTACTTCACCGATTGGTAAAGGGTTCATATCCTTATCTAGAACGTAGACGGTATTGTTGGGCGTAGGCTTACCAATGTTTATGGTAGTAGCATTGGGCAAACATCTCTCCATGGTGTTGACAATGGTCGTTTCGGTTGGACCACAATTGTTGTAGAAGTTTGCGATTTCGGCCCATTCATTGGCGAGGGGTAAAGGACAAGGTTCTCCGGCTACAGCTACGCTTTTTATCTCAGTACATAGACTTGAGTCAACAGCAGATAATACGGAAGGTGTAGCGATAATAACATTGGCTTTCTGGGCAGTTTCTCGAATGCTTTTGCCTCTGATGAGTAGCGTTCCTCCGAAGGAGAGACAAACAAAGATCTCCCAAGCCGCCATATCAAAAGAAATAGACAAGATATGGGCAACTTTGTCCCCAGGCTGGACATTTAGATTGCCGGGAGCAGTATGGATGATGTTACATACATTTTCGTGAGTAATTTGGACTCCATTAGGAGTGCCGGTAGTACCCGAAGTAAAAAGGAGGAAGCAGTTATTGCTGGGGTCAAAATTTCCGTTCTGGGTGATGAAATTACTCTCATCCCAAGCAGGATGGTCTTTTTGCTCCTCCATCAAATCATCGACCAAGAGATAAGGGATTTCGTCCTTCAGAGGAATCTTTTCCTCATGCTTGCTAATCGACAGAATATATTTTGCCTTGGAGGCTTCTAGGATATTCGTCAACATGCTTTCGGTGACAATCCGAATGTCCTGCGGAATATAAGCCGCTCCAACTTTAAGAATTGCCATAATACTGACCAACATGGGGATTGAGCGTTCCGTGAATACGGCTACATTATCTCCAACCCCAACACCTGATTTGCTCAACTTAAGTGCGAGAAGATTTGCCTGGGTGTTTAATTCTTGGTATGTAATTTCCTCTCCTTCATGCTCTGCAGCTATTGCATAAGGAATAGTTATGGCCATTTTTTCGAAGGCATGGTGGATGCCACGATAGGGTAATTTTTGATACGGCCCAATACCAAATTTTTGGAACAACTCCTGATCTTC
>CAZHOC010001098.1:0-2732 GCA_964534295.1 uncultured Bacteroidia bacterium
ATCCGCCGAAGCAAATTTTAGTTGCTCCGCGATTGCTTTCATGCGTTGGCGCTGGATATAAAACAGCGTCAAGATCTTACGGCATTTATCGTCTAACTTCTCTAAAGCAGAACGAGTCGCTGCTAATTTTTGCTGATAGACTGCTTCGCTTTGCTGCTGGACTTCCTCCCAAACGAGTGGGTCCTTGTCCTGCTGACTTTCTTGATAAAATGCCTCTCTAATTTCGGTACTATGATTTTGCAGGCGCGCTTTCTTGCGATTTTGCTCCTGCCACATATTCCAGCAAATACGGTAGAGATAGGCTTTAAGGCTCGAAAGCTCGGTCAACTCATCTTTGAGGATTTTGTCCCGCATGACGAGCACTGCTTCGATAAAATAATCCTGAGCCTCTTCAAAGAGACAGCCAGTATTTTTGACCAATACCTTGGCACAATAGGCCGCGCTATCGGACATGACATCAGCCAAAGCTTGACTTTCGCCTTTACGGATTCTGGCGATTAGGCCAGCATAAGAAACAGTTTCCATTGTGATCGTAGCAGCAAACTATCCCAAAATAGGCAATTTGCGCTAAAACGATCAGTCTACCAGGATCAATAGTTCTTCTCGGCCTTCGGCCACGCCATCGATTTTGGCTCGGAAACTGAGCTTGTATCCACTCAAAGAAGGATTGGGAGCCTGCCATTTGGTACGAAATTCTCCCCTGCCATTGGTGGGTCCCACGATTACGGTATTGCCCGTAGCGGTAAATACACCATCCGCCACGTCCACTTCTACATTGACGTTGGAGACGGGTTTGCCAGTGGCATCGGTTACTAAAAGGTCTATTTCTGTTACCTCCCCTGGTTTTACACTCTGAGGATAGGCTCCGGCCCGCAGCCGTAAAATCTGCAGTTGTTCTCGCACTGCTGGCACCTCTTCCTCAATTGTATCCTGCTTAGCTTCCTCGCCGCAGGCGAGCAAACTGAGCGTTCCCCAAAGGGTGAAAAATATGTACAAATACTTCATGTAATATTTTGATTTTTTGAAGGGTTGAATTATTGAATTTTCGAAGCCTTAACTCAACAACTCAACTCCCGATAGCTATCGGGACAACAACTCAACAATTCTCTTTATTTCTGTCCCCCAAAGCCCCAGCCAAGGCTCAATTGGGCAATACCGTATCGGAGATTGGTCTCGCTGAGATAAGAAAAACGTTGATTATACGTAAATCCGGCCTGTAATCCACGGCCTCGTTTGCCATATTGTACATTGAGCATCAAGCCCGGCTCCCAGCGGTTAAAACCACTGCTTTCTAGATCGCCGATTTCTCTGCCATCAAGGGTTGCGCTAGTCAATAAAGAAAAGCTGGTACCTACGCCTACGCTCAGTCGTTTGGCCAAGTCGTAACGCACACCTACAGGTACGATGTCTAGGTATTGCAACTGGAAACTACGACCTCTGCTAATGCCGTCTAGGTTTTCGAAGTTTAGATTGGTCAAGCGAGCGCCCATTTCAAAGTAAGGTGTCTTTGGATTATGAATCATGAGGACCTCTTGATGCACCACCCGATTATTGAGATCATTGTCTTTGGCGTATTGCTCGTCAGCTACAATCGTACTGCGTACCTGGTAAGTTCGCTTTGGCGCGATGCCAATGCGTAGTTCGCCGCCGAAATTACCGAAGCCACTTTCTGCGGCTGGTACGTTACTGGTGTTGATCATCAGCGTGATCGGAAAATCTGGTGGCATAATTGGATTGCCTAGGGTCTTTTTGACGGACTTGGTAAAGCAAGGAATTTTGGCACAATCACGGATGATCGTTTCGGTTTCTACCTGACTCCAGGCAGTTTGGGCCAAAAGGCAAAGGATCAAGAACAAAAGAGGGCGTTGCATAGGGACGGTCATTTTCATAAGGCTTAGGTTTTTGCGTTATTTTGATAGATATGACGCCGAGTAAAAAAGGTAAACAAAAATATGCGATCCTGAAGCCGTTATTTCTGCTTTGTGGGATTTTAATACCATGTTTTTCCCTCGCCCAGGGAGCGGAGGCGGATCAAATGGTGCAAAAGGCTGATTCCCTACAAAATTTGCAGGCATATGGAGATGCGGCGGATATTTTTACTCAGTTAGCAAGCGCTGCCGAGACAGACCAGCAAACATATCGTTCCGCGAAGCTGCACCTCCAAGCCGCAGAGTGCTGGTACTTCGAGGATCCCAACGCCATGTATATGAGCCTTTATATGGCGGATAGCATGTTTGCGCAAAGTCAACAAAATCCCGATACTTTGGCTGCTAACATCGCCAATAGCTGGGGGAAGTTGTATTATAAATTTGGCTATCCAGACGAAGCCAAGGCTTACTATCAACAAGCATTAGAACTCCGACAAAAAGTCCGTCCTGCCAATCATGCTGAGCTGATGGGTAGCTACAATAATCTGGGGCTAGTCGCTTACTTTTATGAGGATGATTATCGGCAGGCGCTACTTTATTATCGTCAGGCTTTAGAGATTGCGGCGCAAAACGATGCTGTCCCTGAAATATGGCAGGCTCGGTTGCATGCAAACTTGGCGCGGACTTTTAACAGTCTCGATCAAAATGATTCGGTAGACTTGGCCTTGAGTCGTGCTTTGCATTTTTATCAAGCAGGCGGTTTGAAAGCCACTCATCCTGACCTGATCGATTTACAATTAGAAGTTTGTGTGAGCCGCATTGATCGGGCGGATTTTGAGTTGGCCGAGCGCATGCTAGAAAGCT
>CAZHOC010001099.1:0-2730 GCA_964534295.1 uncultured Bacteroidia bacterium
TAGGGAATAAAGCTAAAGGTCATCTCGGAAATGCGAAGTATGAGCATTATCCGGGATCTTAGCATCCTTATCTGCTTCGCAGAACGATTGAAATAAGCGTTCCGCGCAGCGGTAAATAAAGATCCCGGCTCGCGTACCTTGGCCGGGATGACCTACGGGATGTTTTATTTAAATACTTCAAGTCATCCTGCAAATGTGAAGCATGAGCATTATCCGGGATCTTAGCCTCCTTATCTGCTTCGCAGAACAATTTAAATAAGCGTTCCGCGCAGCGGTAAATAACAAAAACGCTGACAAGTTCTAAGCTTGTCAGCGTTTTGCAATATTTTTAGGCCTACTGGGCGAGGGTAAATCTCACCTGTACCCCGAAGCTTGCAAAGGAAGTCCGGAAGGCGTTAGCTACATAAGGATTGTTGATATTTTGCTCGTAATAGACCTTCAAGTTGAGGCGGGTGTTAACCACGTAGTCGATGGAAGGAGAAACAATCACATTCAAGGTACCGCGGGTATAGACCGGAGGACGTGTATCTGCCAGGCTTTCGTCTCCCACATAGCGAGTTATTTCTCGAGTATCTCGAACGGTTGCTCTAAACTGGAAGTTGGCGCTATTCTGTAGATCGAAATCACGGCCGAAGGCGCGGAAGCTCCAGTTTAGCTTGTCCTTACGATAGCCAAACATCAAAGAGAAATCTTCATTGCGTAGCTCTGTCAACTGCATCGAACCTAGGCTCAGACTGAGTTGACGACCCTTTTTATAATCGAGCTGACCAGTAATACCGTTTTTGAGACCAAAGTTCAAACCAATGAAGGGCGAGAACTGCTCATTGATCGAAGCGATCTGAATGTTTTCTTCGGAGAAGAAGTTTTCAAGAAGATTACCATCAGGGTCGGTACCCACCGTATCCACCGCGAAAGGCGCGCCCCCTAGCAATACTGCATTCAGATTGTTGGCGTAGTTGCCAATCTGATAGGTAGCGCGGTAAGCATGGCGGAAAGTAAAGGAATTGAAGTACTCCTTGATAAAGGGTAAGTTATTAAGACCATTATAGTTGATGCTCCAGTTTGGAAGTGGCAATACTGGGAATGGGGTCAACTCTACATTTTCCGCGTCTCTCGCACCATAGGCCGCAAGGAAAGAAGTAATCAATACATCTTGCTGAGTACCTAGGTAACCGTTTTGATAACCACCCTGTACCAAACCTTCCCGCGATAGATTACTACCGTTAGGGTTTTCCTGCGCGTAGCGACGAGAGATCGTCTGACGGGTATCACTAAATAGTTTGAAGGTCTCGAATGATTCTAGGTTTGAACGCTTGAAGGCCGTATTGGCAAAAATATAGCTCATGCTAAAGTTACCATTCTTCAATGGGTCAAAACTCGCATAATCGTTGAGTGAAGGCTCCCAACGGAAGAACTCACTTTCATTGAGCAATATGCTTCTTGTAGCGTTTAGATCGACCCTAAAGCCTTTAAATAGCTCCACAGAGGTTCTAGCAGTGATGGTCTCCTTATTGTTTCTCATAAAGAGGTTGGAGAGCGTGGTATCACGTGAGATCCAATTGTTTTGCGCAGCAATCGGCCTAATATCTGCTTGATCACCGAAGACATATCCCCAAGTTGGTGGAACGACTGGGCTCAAATTACCCGCTTGTGGATCGCGGAATTCCCAGTCAAGGCCAAAGTTGTCCGTACGAGGAATATAACCCGGTAAGATGGTACTCGCGTCTCGATTGTAGGTCAAGTCTACTGAACGGATACTCAAGGCAATCCGTCCGAGCTCTCGCCCGATAAACTTGAGCGCCTTGAAAGGATCCGTTTCTGTCGAATCGCCATCGGTACTAGATTGACTGAAGGTCGGAGGAGGCTCAGGACCTACAATACGGGTTCTTGGACCTTCGAGCTTTGCTTTACGCTTTTCTTCCAACTCCTTGGTGCTGACCGGACGAGATTGCTCATCTAAGACCGCTTTGAGTGGCTTGAACTTTCGGTAAAGGCTATTGAGGTCCAGACGACTTTGGGCCTGGATTCTTTGACCGTTACTGATCGTCGATCCAAGTCCCGGATTGATCTCTGGCGCCTGTTGCCACTGGAAAGAACCTGTATAATTGACTGTCGCTGAAATCCAGTTGAACGGCTTAATATTTTGAGTCGGTAGCTGGAAGCCAACGTTTAAGTTCTGAGTAAAGTTAGTGGTACGGCCAAAGTTGACCAATTGGTCGTGTCCGTTTAGTGGGTCTTTACCGAGTGTCAATAAATTCTCACTCAAGCTACCCACGGAGTCTCGCTCTTGTTGTGTAGCCAAATCCCAATAGCTTCGAACCTCATCAACCCGCGCTACATTATTGGCGGTGTAGTTTAGCTGTAGGTTGCGGCTAAGATTCCAAGTCAGGTTGTAGTTACGGTTGATCAGGAAGTTTTTACTATAGGTTGGATCGGTAATGCCCCCAAAAAGGCTGGTAGGACGCATAATCCGTTCCTCAAACTGTCTATCTCCATTAACCGATACCGAAACGCTAGTTGGCAGCGGATTGAACTGTATGCTGGATAAGAACTGACTCTTTTTAACGTCTTTAAAGGGCTGTAAACTGACCTGCGGGAAGTTATAGCGATAGTTGATCCCTCCTCTGTATTGAGTCGTAAATCGTTTTTCGATTACAGCTGAGCGGGCAAAGGTTTCGCTATACGCGAACGAGAAGTCAAAGTTGGAGATGTCCCAGGGGTAACTCGGTA
>CAZHOC010001100.1:0-2726 GCA_964534295.1 uncultured Bacteroidia bacterium
AATTGACGGTAGGTGCGCGCATGCATGTCGCACCCCAGAGATAAGCGTTCCGCGCAGCGATAAAAAAAACCTAAATTGAGCACA
Organism: uncultured Bacteroidia bacterium; assembly: GCA_964534295.1. Taxonomy (GTDB): domain Bacteria; phylum Bacteroidota; class Bacteroidia; order J057; family J057; genus JBCAWW01. The sequence goes on from CAZHOC010001100.1 coordinate 85, forward strand.
TACACCACTACGCTTGATCCATGTATCTTCGATATTTCTTAGCAGGCCTTAGCCTAATCCTTTTCTGCCTAGTCAGCTGTGATCAGACTCCTTTTAAGCAAAAACCCAACGTATTATTCATTTCCATTGATGATTTGCGGCCTGCGCTGGGTGCATACGGAGATACGATTGCTATCACGCCCTTTATCGATCAGCTAGCCAGTGAAGGAATGACTTTCAAACAAACCTTTTGTCAAGCTGCAGTTTGTGCGCCTTCGAGGGCCAGTTTGATGACGGGTCTTAGGCCGGATTCGACGAGGGTTTGGCATCTTGGCGATAAGTTTCGAGAGATCAATCCCGCGACCATTACCATGCCGCAATACTTCGCTAAGCATGGTTATTATACCGTCAACTTGGGGAAGATTTTTCACAACTATATGCCGGATTCTGTCTCTTGGGATGAGCCTGACTTGCGCCCTGCTCAATACCTCAAAGAAGAATGGTTGGGGCGCGATGGAGAGACTTTTTATATCAGCGAGGCAGTCAATCGCTCTCAAGCCATTAAACGGGATTCGCTCCTCAAATTACGACCAATACGCTATGCCGACGGTTGGAATACGGGTCCGGCTTGGGAGGCCGCTGATGTGCATGACAGCTTATATTATGATGGGGCGCAAAATGAATTGACCAAACGAACCTTGACGCGTCTAGCCAAAATGGATCAGCCTTTTTATATGGGCCTGGGCTTTTTTAGACCTCACCTACCCTTTGTCGCGCCAAAGCGCTATTGGGACCTTTACGATCCCAGTAAGATCCCGCTGGCGACCAATCCTGATATTCCAGATAATGCGCCTATCTGGACGATGAACTCGATGTATGAGTTACGTGGCTATGATGGTTTTAGGCATATCGGGCACCCGACTTCGGACTTTGTGATGAATGAGGATACCGCTCGCATCCTGAAACATGGCTATTATGCCAGTGTGAGTTATGTCGATGCTTTGCTGGGAGATTTAGTAGAACACCTTAAGGCCCTTGGCATTTATGACAATACGATCATTATCCTTTGGGGAGATCATGGCTGGAAGCTGGGGGAGCACAATAGTTGGGGCAAGATGACCAATTACAATATTGACCTACGAGTGCCGATGATCATTCGCTATCCCGAGCAAAGGCTTAGGGGAGTAGAGACGCAGGCGATTACCGAATTAGTGGATATGTTTCCTTCTTTATGCGAATTGGCGGGTATCCCTGTGCCCGATTATATGCAAGGCAGTAGCTTTGCGCCTTTGCTAGAAGACCCATCGCTTCCGTGGAAGCGAGCCGCATTTAGTCAATTTCATCGCCGCCCCAAAGTCTCTGCGGATGCTCAGCGCTATATGGGTTACAGCATCAATACAGAGCAATATCACTACATCGAATGGTATACTTGGGATCACAAGGCTGGTCTAAGAGGCGATTTTATGCGGGCAGAGCTTTATGACCGACTCAACGATCCTCACGAAAGAACCAATATTGCCGAGGCAGTAGAAAACCAAGCCTTGGTGCAGCAACTCTCTTCCCAACTAGCCGCAGGCTGGCGAGAAACGAGGCAAGCCTTAACTAACGCAGAAAAGCCTTAAGCTTACGGTTAAATTGCTCCGGCTGTTCGAGATTGATGAGGTGGGCAGCCTCATCGAATGATTTCAATTTGGATTGTGGGATCCCTTCATGGAGCGCTTGGGCATTGGTTTTGATATAGTCAAAATCCTCCTCCCCATACAATATTAGGGTTTTCGACTTGATCTCCCCTAAGCGGCTCGCGGGAGCCACTTCTTTAAGTTGGGGGACGCGTAAATAGTTACCACTTTCGATAAATCCTTCTAGCTGAGTTGTTACGTACTCATCAATCTCGGGGGCCAATTGACGCTCGTTTTGCCCTAAGGCATTAAGCTTCTTCAAGCAATGCAGCATCTCCTCCTGCTTGCCTTGCTGGATAGCGCCTACATATTGGGTCATCATCGCTAGGAAGTCCGGACTCTTTTCTTGCACACCAATCAATCCCGGGGAGACCAATACCAGTTTGTCGACATATTCGGGATAGGCAAGCACAAAGTCGAGACTAATGATCGCCCCTAAAGAGCAACCGACTAGATGTACTTTGTCAAATATTAACTCCTCCAAAAAGGCTTTCAAATCATCGATTTCTAGAGCGGTATCTACTTTCGAAAGGGAACGACCATGCCCCCTAATATCATAAGTAAACACTTCATATTTCTGGCCAAAAAAGCTACGCTGTTTGGCCCACATTTCCTGATCTAGCCCACCAGCGTGCACAAACACTATACTGCCCTTTGTACTTTCAAAGGGGTTGCCTAATGGATTTTTCACTAACATCTTCTTATCAATGGTAAATCGATAAAAAATGGGGTTTTCACCTTCTTTTTCGATATAACTTTCTCCCACAATCACAGGTGATTTACAAGCCATAATGACACCGAGAAATAGGAGAATTAGGCTGAGTCTTTTCATGCTATAATAAAGATAACATTCTTCCCAGAGAGCTGATATCTAAAAACAAAAATTTAGCGACCCTCCTGCATACACTCAGGAAAGGTCGCCAATTAAGGTACATGAATAGCGTTCTGCGAAGCAGTAGTTTATTTGCAAAAGGCCTTTCGGCT
>CAZHOC010001101.1:0-2718 GCA_964534295.1 uncultured Bacteroidia bacterium
GATGGTTTCGCTCGCTTCAATAGGTAAACGAAGCTGCAGGATGACTTAGTATCCATCGCCAAATATTTGTAACATTTATAAGGGGCAGCGTTATGGAAAAAAGCAGCTGATCTAATCTTTTGATTATGAAACACATAGTACTGATTGTGAGCCTTCTTTTTTGCAGTCAAGCGCTCTGGGCCTTGGATAAAGTAGATTATCGTTTGGTGGAGCATGCCGAGGCTTTTCAAGACGAAGCAGTAGAATTGGAAAACTTGGTGAGCTATCTGGTAAAGGCTTGTGAGACTGAAACGGAAAAAGCCGAAATCATTTACTACTGGATCGCCCAAAACATCAGTTACAATGTAGATGGTTATCTAGATGGGAGCTATCAAACCGATACCCAAAGCATCCTCCAAACACGAGTGGGGGTTTGCGAAGATTATGCGAATCTTTATCGGGACATGGCACGCTTGGCTGGACTAGAAGCTTATGCTGTAAGAGGCTACGCTAAGGGCCTTGACGCGGAGTCTGACATGGGCTTTCAAGCCATGAATCATGCTTGGAACATAGTCAAAGTAGGAGGGGAATATAAATTTTTAGATAGCTGCTGGGGTAGCGGGATTGTCATGATCAGTGATGACATGGTCATCTATTACCCCAAGATGCAGCTCCGTTATGTGCTCACCACTCCCCAAGAGATGCTTGACTCTCATTTACCCGCAGATCCGCTTTGGCAACTTTCAAAGGCGCCTATTGATATGGATGCGTTCCTCGGAGAGGAAAATAGCACCTACCTCAACTATTCAGAGAGCAATCCCTTCCCTCTAGCCAAGAAACTAGATGCTTACAAAGCCCTAAATAGCTATGGTCGAGAAGTCGTTTTCTACACTCGCAGCTACAAATTTCATCCTACCGATGCCAATCTCGAATGCTTAATGCTGGCTTATCAACATGCTGGCTATGCTCTCTTGCAAGGAGAGTTTGACGAGAAAAAAATCCACCGTGGTATCAGCTTTTATAAGCGTTCAGCGCAGCTGCTACAAAAAATGGAGATCAAAACAATACGAGCCCAACTACTCGTCGAAGACGCGAATCAAGCCATCGAATATGGGTATCATCGGCTGAGCACCAAATTTTAAGCAGCGGAGATGCTAAAACTCATTCACAAGGGGACGTCAAAAGGTGCAACTCTTACTGCGACTGGCGTATAATCAGTAGATAGCCAATCTCTTGATTATGAAACACACGATACTCCTTTTTGCGATTTTACTGAGTAGCGCTTCTCTCTGGGCCTTGGACAGCATCAACGAGCGATTGTATAAGCATGCCGAAGCTTATGCGGGAGACACTCTCAACAAGCAGGAGCTAGCAAATTATCTGGTAAAAGCTTGCCGGAATGAAACCGAAAAAGCAGAAGTAATTTATTACTGGATCGCCCAAAATATCAGCTATGATGTGGTTGGATTGCAGAGCGGCAGCGCTATGATTAGTCCGCAAAATGTGATGCTCACTAAACAAGGCATTTGTAATGATTATGCCATCTTCTTTAGAGATATGGCGAGGCTAGCCGATTTGGAAGTTCATTTTGTCAGCGGCTATGCCAAAGGATATGGAGTTGGCGCGAGAGAAAAGTTCGAAATGATTAACCATGCTTGGAATATTGTAAAAGTGAACGGTCAGTATCTTTTTATAGATAGCTGTTGGGGGAGCGGTAGTGTTATGGGTAATGGGTCAAATATGCGCTATCTAAAGCTCCCAAACTTAACGTATGTACTACGCCCACCAAGCAGTATGCTTGGCACGCATTTACCGGCAGATCCTTTGTGGCAATTTAGCAGTACCCCTATCTCAATGAAGACTTTTGTCCTGGGTGGGGAGGGCACTTATCTCAATTGCTCGAGCACCAAGCCTTATCCCTATCAAAAGTATCTAGCCGCATATAAGGCCTTGCCAGAGAGTAAAAAGGAAGTGGTATTCTGCAAACGGGCGTATAAATTTTACCCAGTTGAAGCCAATCTTGAAGCCCTTATTCATGCTTACCATCGTGCCGCCTACCCGCTGGTTAATGGCAAGTATGATGAAGAGCAGATCAAGCTTGGCATAGCATATTATACGCGTTCAGCGCAGCTGCTCAAAAAACAAAAGAACAAGAAACCAGGCCTCCAACTATTTAAGCACGCTAAAGAGGGTGTTGAGTATGGCCGGTATCGCTTACAATCAGGATATTGAAAAAAACAGCCATAAATATCGTCGGGGGCTTATTATTATTTGCAGCCCTTGCCTGCCAGCAGACTCCCAATGCACAGGCGCAATCTGAGCAGGAGCAAGTAACCAAAGGCCCTACCTTGGAGGAGGTTATCGAGGCCAAACAGCTGACTGGTAAAGCTCTCAGCTTTTACATCAATAAGGCGGAGTACTATCTGGAAGTACGCTTTGACAGCGTGAAGCTCAAGCGCTATCCCGTAGTCTTTGGCAAGGATCCGGTCAACGACAAATTGCAACAAGGAGATAGTCGTACCCCAGAGGGTGAGTTCCAAGTCAGAGATCATTACAATCATGCAAAATGGCGCTACTTTATTTGGATTGACTATCCAACTGAGGATTCATGGCGCAAGCACAATCAGGCCAAAGCTGCCGGAGAAATTGCCCAAGACGCCAGCATTGGAGGAGAGATTGGAATCCATGGGGTGCCTGAGGGTTATGATTACGCCATCGGCGAACGCATGAACTGGACCC
>CAZHOC010001102.1:0-2713 GCA_964534295.1 uncultured Bacteroidia bacterium
AAAAAAGCAGATCGACCGATACAACGATGCACTCTACGATCCCGACGTGATCAAAGCCAATCTGGCAAAATTTATTGACCTCGCTGAGCCGATTTCCTGGCCTTCGCAAACAGAGCTTCAAGCACTCCAGGCAATCCATTCGCTCAATGAAACCAGTACCTTAACGTATGAGCAGCAAGCTAATTCTTTTGTCGCTTCGCTCAAGCAAGTTGATCCATCGCTCTCCTCCGCTACCTTAGATCAGAAGAAAAATCAATTCATTGAAAATGCCCAGTCCTACGAAAAGGCTGTTCAGTCATTTGCGTTGAGCGCCGGTATTGAGGACTTGCAACAGTACTACGCGCAACAGCAGGGACAAAATGGCCCCAGTTCGCTTTTCGACCAACAAATCGACTTCATAGCGGCGCTCTTAGAAGCTGATTTGCGGGAATCATTGCCCATTGTGCGAATAGGCAAGCGTGAATACGATAAAGCTTCAGATCTTATCGATCTACGTAACGTAAATGACCTGCGTTTTGAATCGAACCAACTGGAAGAGATGGCAAAATACAAAACCATCAACATGAATGTGATTTTAACCTTACTAAAGGAAACAGACTTTGATCTTTTTGCCCCAAAGGAAGGAGATGATGCAGGCCTCCTGGATTACAATGCTGTCCTCGCATCTAAAGGTGCAGACTATCGAGCAAAACGATTCCTGTTAGAGGGAGTTAAGGCCAGCACTAATACTGAATTAAAGGCAGATTATGCTATGCTGCGCCAGCTTAGCAATCAAATGGGAAAAATTCATCTCCTTCCCAAAAAGAAACAAGACTCACTTGGATGGGATTCACAGCGCTTTGAGAAAGAAATCACGCGCGTCAATGCGCTGAGAGCGAAAATCTATCGCAATGTAACGCAATCATCCAATTTCATTTCGTTTGCAAACCGATGGATCATCAAGTGGGAAGAAATCCAGAACATGTTGGCTCCAAACGAGGCGTTTGTTGATATCTATCGTGTTAGTTCTTTAGAAAACGAAACGGACTACACGTACCTGTATGTGATCATCAAAAATGAAGGGAAACCTTCTGTCGTTCATGTAAGTAAGCAAGAAGCAGACCTTGAATACGCCTTTAAGGGATACCGCGGCGCAGTTAACCGGGGACTTGAATACAAAGACGCTGATTCGTTATTCTGGAATCCAGTTCGGCAACAACTGCAGGCCTCAACCAAGGTATTTCTTTCAGCAGATGGAATTTACCATAACATATCAGTGGAGGGTCTTAAAAATCAGGCCACCGGCAAGTATGTTGTGGACGAAATTGAACTTGTTCGTTTGGTTGAAATTTCTGATATCAGAGCAGTCAAAAGCGGGCAAACCGCTCCCAGTCAAATAGAACACATCTACTTATTTGGCTTTCCTGACTACAAAAACTACCCTGTGCAACCGGATTCAGGGAACGATAAAAACAGAAGAACTTCCTTCTTCAATGGTAAATTGCGACTTAGGCCGCTAAAGGGTTCAAAAGCAGAAGTGGATAGTATTGCAGGAATTGCCTCCGCTGCTGATTTTCAAACGACCGTGTTCAAAGAACGAGATGCCTCGGAGGAAGCTTTTAAGCGGTTACAGAATCCATCAGTGATTCACTTAGCCACCCATGGAAAATTTTATGGAAAAGAGGGCGCTTCTGATGTGGGTAAAGTCTTTAAAGAGAATCAAATGAAGTTCGATGAGAATCCCTTACTACGAAGCCACCTGTACCTGGCAGGTGCACAAAATGCTATTTTTTCTGAGCCAATAGGCATAGAAGATGGAATTGTAACGGGAGAAGAGGTGGCGCATATGGATTTACAAACCACGCAATTGGTCGTTCTTTCTGCTTGTGAGTCTGGCTTGGGTCAGACCTTTACCGGAGATGGAGTCTTCGGTCTTCAACGAGCCTTTTTGCAAGCAGGTGTAAAGAACTTAATTATCACGCTTTGGGAAGTTGATGACTTTGCTACAAAAGAGTTTATGACCTTCTTTTATCGAAACTGGCTAATTGATCAACAGCCAATCAGGCTCGCATTTTCAACAGCACAAACACAGTTAAAGGATAAACGACCTAAACCAAAGTTTTGGGCTCCATTTGTTTTGATCGGAGAGTAAATCGCTTTTACATGAGTTAAATCCAAGGCATTAAAATGCTCTATACTAGGGTTAGACTTAAGCCTTGGAATTCCTTTATTATCAAGCCCACTATCGTTTAGCACTTTTGTATTTACTTGGAAGTGGTGTGCAACAGGATGAATTGAAAGGACTCACTTTACTCATCAAAGCAGCTGAAAATGACCATACTGAGGCTCAATATCTCTTGGGTTCCTTTACTGAAGATGGAGCTTTTGGTATCACAACAGATCAGGTAAAAGCTCTTGAATGGTACTTCAAAGCATGTAATCTTGGTCATGAGATGGCATGTAAAAAGGCTGGAAAGTATTTTATCAGACGATACCGCCTATTTATTCCCAGATCCAACCCTTCCATTCGCTATTTGACGTTTGCCTTCTGATCTGCAAAAGTTGAAAGCTTCTTTGTAGAAGTTCTTTAAACCTTGTCAGATGACCATCGCAAAACTCCATTCGAAAAGTAGAATTCTAATCCTTACCGCTCTATTCGCCACACTTTCTCTTTCTTCTTGTGATGATGAAATACCTGTATTGGAGCTCGTTGAGGTTACCGGAATCGTCCAGG
>CAZHOC010001103.1:0-2709 GCA_964534295.1 uncultured Bacteroidia bacterium
GCCGCGTAACATGTAAGAATACACTTATTTTTTATTTCGTTCGTTTTCCCTTATATTAATTATCAAATATTCAATTGCTTGTAATTTTAACCTTATGCAATCAGAAGAGCTTCTAAGTCAGGTGGCGGAAATGCGTTCAAATTTGAAGAACGCCGCGAAAATCGCTGACAAAATTGCGCTAGAAATCCCCGAAATGGAGGAGCCAGCGCTACGTGCTCAATGCAGTGTTATCCAGGCTTTTTTACGTCAGACCGAACGCCAAGAACGCATTCTTTCCCAGATGGTTCGCGCGCGCAAACCTGGCGAAAACAAAGCTGTTGGATTTTAGCAAATATTAACGTTCCTTACTTCCTACCCCCTCTTCCGTTGCCTTTCTCTGGCCTTGGGTGGGAATTCTATATACTGTGGCAGGCTTAGTAATCTATAAATCTTCTGCGGGTTCTGGCAAAACCTATACCCTCGTTTATAACTACCTCAAAATCGTAATCGCTAATCCTTGGGATTATCGACACGTGCTTGCCATTACCTTTACCAATAAGGCCACCGAGGAGATGAAAGCGCGTATTATTGATACGCTTTCTGAACTTTCCTCTCTCTCTCCTGAGCATCAAACTGATCATCCCCTTTACCAAGAGTTGGCGGCTCATCTTTTGGATGCTGACCCCTCCGGGGAACGCGAGGTCTCACGTCAGGCACGTACCGTACTCAATTTGATCCTCAATGACTACTCCAATTTCTCCGTGAGTACCATTGAAAGCTTCTTTCAAAAGATTGTCCGTGCCTTCACCCGTGAGCTCAATATCCCGATAGGCTATGAGATTGAAATGCAGCAGGATATTGTATTGGATCAGGTAGTGGATGAACTCTTTCTAGAAGTAGGACAAAAGAAAGATCTTACTCGGCTTTTAAGCGGCTTCGTCGAACGCAATCTCAATGAAGAACGCAGCTGGAATGTACAACTTGAAATCAAAAAGCTAGCCCAGCAGCTATTCAAAGAAAAATACCAGCGACTGCTAGTAGAGTATCCTGCTGAGGACGAAAAGCAAATCGACAATACGCTCGCCTTAGTCAAAGAGCTGCAAGCAATAAAGGCTCGCTTCGAGCGCTTTATGGAGGCTAAGGCCGCTGAGGCAATTTCACTATTAGGCGCCTATAATCTGTCCATAACGGATTTTAAATACGGGAAATCAAGTATCCCCAACTATTTTAAAAAAGCTCTTCAGGACAAAGTCTATGAGCCTGGCAAGAGGGTGCGAAACGTTGCCGAGGAGGGCAAAAACGAAGAGTACGGCAAAACCACAGAGAAAGCGGAGGAAATTGAGGCTGTGCTCGCGGCAGGCTTGGATCGTCTACTCAAGGAGATGGTTTCTATGTACCAAGACCGCAATGTAGAGTATATCTCCGCAGTCCAAATTTTGCGGTCTTTACATAGTTTTGGTCTACTTCATGACTTGCAAAAAAAGCTTTCTCATTACCGGCGCGAAAACAACCAGCTAATCATCTCAGATACCTCCTATCTGATCAAGGAGATTATTCACTCCCAATACGATACACCTTTCATCTATGAAAAAGTAGGCAATCGCTACACCTACTACCTGATCGACGAATTTCAAGATACCTCTGACATGCAATGGCATAATTTGTTTCCGCTGGTTTTGGAGGCTCTTGCCCGAGGCGATGGAGGAATGATCGTGGGAGATGTTAAGCAGTCGATTTATCGATGGCGTAGCGGTAATATGGAGCTTTTACTGCGAGAGGTGGAGCAAAGTGTCCAATTGATGGGGCAGGCGGTTGAACCTCAATCCTTAAGCCATAATTGGCGGACAGGGGCCGATATCGTCCACTTCAATAATGAGTTTTTTGCCTTAGCAGCCGAACGGATTGGAGACTTATTTTCAGAAGAGCATGCTGCGACAATTCGTTTAGCTTACGAGCAGGTGGCCCAAACTCCCATGCGTAAGTTTGAGGCCTATGTAGAATTGAATCTACTGGAAGGCCTAAGGCCCAAAGGCGAGGAAGTTAGTTGGATGGATATTAGCCTTGAGCGTACTACCGATACGATTCGCCAGCTCCAAGAAGAAGGCTTTAAAGGAGGGGAAATCACGCTGCTAGTGAGAAGAAACAAGGAGGGCGTAATGCTAGCTGAGTACCTTCAAAAAGAAGGAATACCAGTAATCTCTGCTGAATCTCTCTTAGTAGATAATCATCCTCAGGTAATACTTTTACTCTCCTTATTGGAGTACCTACATCAAGAGCAGGACGAGGTAGCTGCGGCTACTTTGCGTTTTTATTTTGGCCAAGTTACGGGTGAGGACAGAGGTACTTTACATCAGACTTTTGCGGATAAGGCGGCCATGCCGAACGCTTTTGTCAAAGCCATGGCTCGCCTGAGACAATTGCCAGTATACCAGTGCGTCGAAGAGATATTGCGTCTTTTTCCTGCTCTGAGTGAGCCCAATGCCTATGTGCAAGGCTTTTTAGATGCAGTGCTTAGATATAGCGGTACCAAAGACGCAAGCATCTCGGGCTTTCTTAGCTACTGGGAGGAGGTAAGACATAAGACCGCCATAGCCAGCGCGCCGGACCCTGAGGCTGTACAAATCATGACCATCCACAAGTCCAAAGGCTTGGAGTTCCCTGTGGTAATATTACCTTTTGCCGATTGGGAGTTAGGCCCTAATAATCGAGATTTTCTATGGTTAGAAGAAC
>CAZHOC010001104.1:0-2708 GCA_964534295.1 uncultured Bacteroidia bacterium
CAATTCTGACTTTTCGGTATGTATCTATTCTGATCTCGTGTATTTGTCGTCGAACTTACAAGAAGCGTGTCTTTTCTAAGACGTTACAAATATAGAATATAAAACTGGATCCTTTATACCCTAAAAGGGGTATTTTTAAAATCGCCATCTAAAAATCTTCGCAACTACATGAATGTCAACACTTAATGAAAAATAAAAAAAAATAGGTGTCCTATCAATCTAGGTTTTTCAGCGGCGCTCTTGGTAGATTGAGCGACTACAGCTGTGCATTCAATGAGCAGGAATAATTTTCTGCTACACCAAACTATAATCGTAGGCTAGTTTGATCAATCCAGCAGTGTTGCTGACTCCTAATTTACGCATAATATTCTTCCTGTGTACGCCTACCGTTTGATCACTTATATATAGCTCCTTGGCAATCTCTTTATTGCTCAAAGCTCTACTAATCAAACCTAAAATTTCTAGCTCTCGCTTGGTCAAGTTGTACTTCTTTAGGAAGCGATCTTCAAAGTTGAGTTGGCGGGTAGGAATTTTAGCCTTTGACTTGCCATTTAGTTGGGAGCCATTCAGATAAATGCCCTTCCCTACGTAGCTATTTCCGGCATGAATTTCATCAATGGCATTGTACAATTCACTGATAGGATGATCCTTGAGGATGAATCCATCTGCTCCCAACTTAAAGGCGGTCTTGATGATTTTGGGATCTTTGTACGCACTAATTACTAGCACTTGGATAGGTATCTGGGCTTTGCGAATGTGTTCTATGACATCAAAGCCATCCATTCCGGATAGGTTTAAGGCAGTAATGACCAAGTCGGCCTTCACTTCCTGTAGCTTTTCGATCAATTCCTCCCCGCTATGTGCAATGCCTTGCACGTTTATTTGGTATTGGGGGGATTGACTCAATACGGTTTTTAGACCTTCAATAAAGATGTAGTGGTCGTCCGCAAGTAAAGCTTTAATTATTTGCATGACAACTATGATTTGAATATGTTATGGGATTCGCCAGGGGAGTTAGCACTACCTCTAGCCATTTGCTATTTGTGTTCAGCCTAGGAAATGATCACCGCCCTTCAATAGTTGTTATCAACTCAAGGTACGGCCTATAATCTAGGTCTTGTGGATTATATCTATATGGGAATTTAAGCTTTTTCAGGCAAATATAAAAATTTATTACACATACGCCTTTTTCAAATCTGTGGGCTGCTCCCTATTGCAAAACCATACGCTTACTGTAAGTATCCGTTCCCACAGTAAGTTGATACATTAACAAGCCCTTGCTACGCAATTCTGCTGCCTGCAAAAGAATTTGGTGGTGCCCCGCTTGCCTAAAGCCCGCTTGCTCATAAATGACGCGACCTTGAAGGTCGACCACTCGCAGCTGAACATCATTGGCTTCCGCGAGGTAAAATGGGATTAGCGTATTCTCCTGAAATGGGTTAGGTTGATTTTGTGCCAGTAGGTGCTGGTCAAGGGCTGGAGACGCTTTCGGATCCGCAAAAGCCAAGGCTACATGCATATCTTTTAGTCCCTCATCAAAAGCCAGGGCTGGCGTCATGGCATCATTGATGGTAATCCAATCCGCTAATTCGCCGGAGGCCTTTGCGACAAAAGTCATCTCAGAAAGTTCAGCTTCAGATCCCAATCGCTCTAGATCATTCCAACTCGTAGTGAGCATACCTTTTTCCCGGAAGTCCCCGAAATGTTCTTCCACCTTCACCATGGCATTCAGAGAACTAAGCTTAACTAGCTCTAGTTTTGTTTGATCAAAACCCAGGCTAAATTGATATCCTCTGACACCTGTCTTCACCTCTCCCAATTGCAAGGGAACCGTCACCACTTCTCCTTTGATCAACTGCCTATTGGGAGCATATACCATCAAATCATCCAGATCCCCGGTATTGAATTGTTGCTCGAAAGTTTGGGCGCTTTCATTGACATCCCCAACTTTTACCCCAATAAAATTAGCCGCCACTTGTCCAGAAGGAACATTGACAAAGTCCAGGTATTCAGGGAAGTCCTCCGCCAGTGGATTGCTATTCGTGAATTCATAATCCGCTAAAACAAAACGCCAAGAGGTATTGTCATTCGGGAAACGATCATCTATTCCCAGAATCGCCCGCCGTAGAAAGACGAGATCGACGGTCGAGACAAAACCATTTCCGTCAATATCTGCCGCAATAATTTTGTAAGGTGTTGGCAATAAACGAATACCAAGGATATGCTGTTGGATCAAAATCAAATCTACCGTCGTGACGCCATTGGTGATGCGGTCATTTTTTGCTATTCCTAATTCATCCACGTCACAGGAATATAGATCCGTAAAATAATAGTCTCCTTCTAGACTGGTGGTAAAATCAAAGGCATCATCATTGGCCACCTTGAGTGAAAGATCCACATCGGCAATCGGCGCACCAGATTCCGTGGTCACCACTCCTTCTACATGAGCCGTCATATTGGCACAAATCTCACTATGTGGCATAGCGGAAAAGACATTATCCTGCATCAAATCGATGTTGGTATTATACATAATCACATCATGCAGCGTCGTTTGCTTAATCCAATCTTTATCCGTTTCTGTCAAAATCGGGTCGATCAAATAGAAGAAGCGGTCTCCATCCCTTAGGTTGGTAAACTGAAGCTTCATCATCTCCATAATCGTTTCTCCAAATAGCGCGCCAGGCATGGGCTTTTCCGCTAGCATACCC
>CAZHOC010001105.1:0-2704 GCA_964534295.1 uncultured Bacteroidia bacterium
AGTTGAGGCATAAGAAGATTGTTTCCGGTAAAAAAACGGAGGGAAGAAGATAAGGGCTGTCTTCTAAAAGACAGGAAAGGGGTAGCCTATCAGTTAAGTACTTAGACAAAAGTATCCAATATTAAGACGCTAGGAAATCGAGCTTTTGAGTCCTCGAGACCATTTCTCTTGCTACTAAATACTTCCAACTTAGTTTACCAGCGGATCAAGGCAGAGGCCCAAGTAAAGCCACTACCAAAAGCAGCCAGGCAAACGAGGTCTCCTTTTTTGATTTTGCCTAATTCCCAGGCCTCATTGAGGGCGATAGGGATAGAAGCAGCAGTAGTATTACCGTACTTCTGGATATTGTTGTGGACTTTTTCTTCAGGTAGTTTGAGGGTACGACGTACCATCTCGGCAATCCGCAGATTGGCTTGGTGAGGAATAAACATATCGATGTCCTCCACCTGATTGCCCGTGGTTTGCAGGGCTTCCATGATAACTTCTGGGAACTTGCGGACTGCTAGCTTGAAGACAAACTGTCCGTCCATTACGGGATAAACACTTTTGTCATCAATCATTTCGTGGGTGATATGGCGCTCTTTGTGGCCAGTGGGGGTAAGTACTGCGAGCTTTTCTGCATGCTCACCAGCAGCGTGGAGGTGAGTAGTTAATACCCCACGTCCTTCCTCTTCGGTTGGTTGGAGGATGACAGCTCCGGCTCCATCGCCGAACAATACCGTCACATGACGTCCGTCATCAGAAAAATCGAGACCAGAAGAGTGAATCTCAGAACCAATCAAAAGGATGTTTTTGTACATCCCGGTTTTGATAAACTGATCGGCGATTGAGAGTCCATAAATAAAACCTGAGCATTGGTTACGAATATCAAGAGCGGGAACACCCTTATCGCTGAGGCCTAGTTCTCTCTGTACCAGCACACCAGAACCCGGGAACATATAGTCAGGATTGAGCGTGGCAAAGATGATAAAGTCGATATCATCTGCCGTAATGCCAGCGCGCTCCATGGCCATGTTGGCGGCTTGCACGCCCATACCGGCTACAGTATCCTTGCCGGGGGTAAAATAACGTCTTTGTTTAATACCAGAACGCTCTTGTATCCACTGATCTGAAGTGGTAAATCGCTCGGCAAGGTCATCGTTGGTAACTACGTTTTCGGGTACATAATAGCCGATGCCGGCGATGGTAGATCTTTTCATAAGGAGAGTAATTAGTAATCCGTTTAAACGAATTTACCAAACTCACCCCTACTCTACCAAAAACTTTCGACTTAGTCTACCCTTTTCACTTTGCAGACGGAAGAAATACACACCTGAAGATAAATCTCGGGTCGGGATGACTCGACTAGACGTTCCCCGCAGGCTGGCCCAACTACCTTGCTCGATCTCACGACCGGTGATATCCATGATGGTCCAAGAGAGGGCCTGATCCTCATTATAGTTGTAGACAACATTGAGTTGGTTGGACTCATACCAGAGAGAGGTCAAAGCAAAAGCAGGGAGTTCGACGGTGAGCCTTAGACGATTGGAGTAGGTTTTGTTCCCATTTTGATCGATGGCAATCACTCTATAGTAATTGGTGCCTGCACTTGGGCTAAGGTCCTGCCAGCTATAATTCATCTGATTAGGCTCGGCTGAGCGTTCTCCGAAGGAGTGAAACTGCACCCCATCTAAGCTACGCTCAATCTCAAAGCGACTAAGATCTTCAGTACTGCTAATGGTCCAGCTAATCTCCGGTAGGCCATTGTTTAGCTTGGCAGAAAGCGCATCAAAGCTAAAGGGCAGAACCGGGTTGATGGTAGGCGAGGTAGACAAGATCATCTCAAAAACACATTGAGCAGACTGCTTACCGTCGATAATGATCCCATAGGTAGCTCCCCCAACCAAATTCAAAGGCCCAATGCTTAAATCTGGCGTTGGATAATTGCCCGTTACCCCGACCTTTTGGCAGCCATTGGCAGGCAGCAAAGTGGTCAAACTAGCATCGGTACAATCTAAGCCACCAGCAGTGGTAATCATCAATTGGATCGTATCGGGTCCCCAAGTACAGGCTAAGTTTCCTACGTGTAGGTACCAAGTATCTGTAGCGGGAGGAGTAAGGCTGTAGTAAATGCTATTGTCCATATTGGAGATACAACCCTCTGTGACGCCTGTAAAGAAGTCATCAGTATCGTCTACTGTATTGTTGCTGTAGATATCGCCAAATGCAGTGGTATACTCGTAGGTGTCTTCGTTACGGCCTCCGCCCCCTTCGGCTACGGTTTGGCGCTCTTTGGTAGCACCATTGGTTGTACCGAGTAAGGCATCAGTCCAGCTGTTGGAACCACCTGAGGCATAAAGATCATCTACACCAAGGCCTCCAGCAGTAGGCGTTTGCATCAAGGCAGGCGTGCTACAACGACCATTGGCTGGAGCCGCCACGGTAGGAGTGCCTACTTGCTTACGCATAGAAACAGAAACATCACCGCCAAAGCCAGTCTCTCGCTGGATAAGCAAGAAGAAGTAACCTGTACCGTCAAGCCCTTGGGGCAAGAAATCATTAGGAACTCCGGCCAATGCGTCGGCGCAACCAGATCCTCTTTGCGTAAGATTGGTTGAATTAGGATTGGTCCAGAAGCAATGCAGAAAGGCAGAAGTACTACCATCTACGGATTCTGAATATAAGAGCACCCACTTGATGCGGCCATTGAAATTGGTCGTAATCT
>CAZHOC010001106.1:0-2702 GCA_964534295.1 uncultured Bacteroidia bacterium
CAGAGGCTTGCAAAGTCAAGTCGGATTGGGACTTGAATTTCAGCTAGCCAAACGTTGGCAGCTAGGTCTAGAAAGCGCCGCTACTTATCTGTTTGGTAGAGGAGATGGCTTCCCAAATCAATTAAACGTTTATGATTTTCGGGGCATGCCAGACGGGCCTGTAAGAGGCGCTGAATTTATTCTACGTCCTATCAATGCCGTCTGGTTGAGCTATTCTTTTGGCAAAATTTAATTTCTCAAGCGCACTAGCCCTATTATTATGAAATCTCTCTTCTGCACCTTATCGCTGCTGCTATTACTTCTTGTCCCAACTCAAGCCCAAGAGGCAAAGCGATCATCCAAACTACCCGAATACAAAAACGACCTCAGTGTCTCATTTACACTAGTCCAAGCCGTACGTAGCCCTTTCTGGGCAGTAGTTCCTAATCCTCGGATCATGTATCGTCGGCACCTGGGTGCTTTTGCGATTAGAATCCAGGGGGAAGGACTAGAATATGATAGAGATCTTGGCTCCCAAAAGCAGCCAGCAACCCAATACGCCTATCAGAGAAGCGCTAGTGCCTTGATCGGAGGCCAGTATACCTTAGAAGCCGGACGCTTTGGAGTGTATGGCTTTCTTGATCTTGGCTATGGGCATATCAACCTAAGTAAGGTGCAGGTCTCTCGCTGGACTTTTAGTGAGTATGAAGAGATCAGAGGGATTAAGGGTCAAGCAGGAGCTGGCCTGGAGTTTCGCTTCGCAAAACGCTGGCATCTAGGCATCGAAAGCGCCGCCAGCTATATCTACGGCAATGCGATTCAATCACCCAATGGGGTGGAAGTCTTTGATCGTATTGCCCTTCCTTATAGCGAAACAAGAGGCGGCCAATGGCTCATCAATCCCATCAATGCTTTTTGGATCGGATACTCCTTTGGCGAAGCCGAAAACTAACATTTAGCACTTACTTTTAGTCTATTGGATAGTACCCGCACCTAAACCACTATCCATGAAAAGACTATTTGTAGCCAGTCTATTGCTTTGTCTATCTAGCGCGCTTCTGGCCCAAGGGTCAGATTATCGCCATAGCTTAGCCTTAAATTTTAACGGGGGCTTCCCTCAGCGATTCAATGCTGTGGGGCCACAGGAGCTTTTCAAAAAATGGCTGCCAGGACTTGAATATCGTTATCAGCTCAATCAAATTGTTCAATTGAGAGCAGGCGTGAATTATCGACTGCCACAAACTTGGTTTGTCGGTAACCCTAGTACGGGATTTTGGAGCCGTACCCTCTCGAGTAGTGCTAACATCAATCTAGGGGGACAACTACATTTCTGGAAAAAAGATTATCTGGAAAACTTTCAAGCTTATACTTTTGCCGAGCTCGGCCTGGGCCGCAATGAGCAAGATCGCGAGACTTTCAATCGGGTAGCTACGCCCCAAGAACAAGCGGAGGTTAGCGTTTATCGTTACCTCAATGCCAACCTCGGTTTAGGTTTATCCTACTATTGGGGGCAGAGGTGGGTCTTTCGCTTTGAAAGTGCTTATAACTTCAATTGGTTTGCAAGAGAACTGATCAGTGGGGCGGAGACTTTACCCCTACAATCCCCTCCCATTAGCAATGGTGATGTCATCCGCTTCTTTGCCCATACCTTCCTGCCCATTAGTGAGGTCTCTATTGGTTGGCGGTTTTAGAAAATTGTAGCTTTGCCCAAAATTGATTCTATGCCTGCTGATTTGTCCCCGATATTTTTTGCCCACGCCAATGGCTTTCCTTCGACTTCCTATCAGCATTTTTTTGACGAACTACAGCCCTATCCTGTCTTTTATGAAGACGTATTGAGTCCCGGCACTAAGCGTATTGAGCGCTCTTGGTTAGAGGTAGTGCCTCAATTGATCGATTCCATCGAACGCCAGACCGATCAGCCAGTGGTAGGCCTCGGTCATTCTTATGGGACAGTCGTATTGCTAAGGGCAGCTCAGCAAAGACCAGATTTGTTTAAGCAGCTCATCATGATGGAGCCACCTTTACTGCCCTTAAAGGTTCGCTTTATGATTGCTTTGTTTAGGAGGCTCGGCCTTGCCGAACGCTTTATCCCCATTGCCAGGCAAGCACATAACCGTAAAGATCATTTTGATTCTCTCGAGCAAGCGAGAAGCTATTGGGGCCAAAAGAAATTTTTCCGTTCCTTCGATCCGGACTGTTTCGAAGCCTATATCCAAAACGGTCTGGTAGCAGATCCCACGGGTGGCTTCACCCTCAAAATCCCCAAAGCCAAAGAAGCCAATATCTTTTCTATGACGCCGAGTCGCTATGGGGATACCTCAGTGAGCATTCCAGCCCACTATATCTATGCCACTCATGGCAACACCCTACCGCCTGCCAATCGCAAATCCCAAGAAAAAAAATTCCCCGACTTTCAATTTTATGAATGGGAGGGCGGACATATGTTCCCACTAGAAACGCCCCAAGAGGCTGCTAGCCTGATCAAATCATTGATCATAAAGTAGGCCACATTTTATGGATTTTTGAGCCTTATCAGCTCTTGTATTTGTATTGGGGGCTGCTTCGCAGAACGCTTGTCTTATTTTTTGATCTTATGAATTGTTGAGGAGTTGAATGTTAAGCGCGATTCAACAATTCATCCATTCAATCCTTCAACCAATCCGAATAAGCGTTCCGCGCTCCCGAAAGCTTTCGGGAGGCAAAAAAAAAAAGCGACGCCA
>CAZHOC010001107.1:0-2699 GCA_964534295.1 uncultured Bacteroidia bacterium
TATCTTTGATTTCCATCAATTCACGGATGGTGCGTTCCGGTTCTTTGGCCAATTTCAAGATCCCGCGATACAAGGGACGAGGCAAAAGATGATAGTAAGGGAGGAGCCCCAAAATCTTACTAGAGCAAATCTGCTGGTGTCCGCCAAAGGGCATATACCAAGGAGGAAACCCAAAAAACACCTTGCCTTTTGTCTTTAAAAATTGCTTGAGATAGGGGATGAATTTTTCCTGCTCAGGAATATGCTCGATGGTATCCTTGAGCATGATTAGGTCAAAAGACCCGACAAAGCGTTCGCGGAAGGCGTCTTCATAGACATTTTGAACCATAAACTCGGCCTTTCCTGCTTTGATCTCCTCTGCGAGGAACGATTGGGCGTTGGCGATCCGCTGGGCGGCTAAATCTACCCCTACAACCTCACAGCCGCGTGCGACAAAAGGTTTCAATACCCCGCCTTCCCCACAGCCAATCTCCATCACCTTCATTCCTGGCGTCAATTTGAGGCCTTCTTCGATAAAGGGGATGAGATAGGTCTCTGCATTATCTACTTGCTGCTGAAAGCGAGCATCAACCGATTTATGTTGAACCAGTGCCATAGGCGGCAAAGAAAATGTAAAATATCCAATATTCAATATCGAATACTTAATTCGCCTTTGTTGCCCCTCCTTTGCCTGCTCTATTTTGGGTTTACTGCTTCGCAGAACGATTAACCCTTTTTGGGAGTAAGCGTTCTGCGAAGCAGTAAAAGAACAAAAGATCCTTCGACGGGGCTCAGGAAGACAATGTGAAAACTTGAAAAATGTTGTCACATTGAGCATGCCGAAATGCCTTTAGGGATAATCCTTCTGCGACGCAGCAAGCAAATAAAGGATACCGGAAATGTTCGTGCCTCACATTCCGGCATGATTTAGAGGGGAACAATACGTCATCCCAGCCTAATGAATGAGCCAGAGCGAATTCATAGAGCAGGGATCTTTAGGGACAAGCGTTCTGCGAAGCAATAGAAAAACCAAAGATCCTTCGACAGGGCTCAGGAAGACAATGTGAAAACTTTAAAAATGTTGTCACATTGAGCATGCCGAAATGCCTTTAGGGACAAGCGTTCTGCGAAGCAGTAAGAAAACCAAAAGATACTGGATATGCACGTGCCTCACATTCTGGCATGACTTGGAGGGAAACAAAACTTCATCCCGCATAAATGCAATGCGATGCGGGATCTTTGAGATAAGCGTTCTGCGCAGCTGTAGAAAAAACCAAAGATCCTTCGACGGGGCTCAGGAAGACATTGTGAAAATTTTAAAAATATAGTCACATTGAGCATGCCGAAATGCCTTTAGGGATGAGCGTTCTGCGAAGCAAGCATGCCAATCAAAATCCTCCTTTACTACCCTCCCTTCAGCATTCGACATCCGACATTCCTCATTCAACATTCAATACCTTGTTTTAAACTTCTCGTAAAGATCCTTTTGCTTGTTGCCAAGATTGATTTCGCGACCTTGGATGAAAGCGTGGATCACATTCGAACTACGCATGTCGAGGATATCTCCTTCAGAGACGATGAGGCTTGCGTCTTTGCCTACTTCCAAAGTCCCGCAGCTTTCCTCTATGCCTAATATTTTGGCAGGATTAGAAGTAACGGCTGCGAGCGCTTCTTCTTGACTCAAACCGTATGCCGCCGCTGTACCCGCTTGGAAGGGCAAATTGCGGCAATCCCAATTGCTAGTCATGGTCAAGGCAAACAATACGCCGGCTTCCTGCAATTTCGCGGGAAGACTGTAAACTGCGTCAATATCGTCATCAGTTAAACGCGGGAGATCATGTAGCTTGGTGAGGACGACGGGAATTTGGTATTCTGCGAGCAGTTCTGCCTGTAGGTGTGCTTCCTTGCCGCCAAAAATGACGATGTCCAAATCAAACTCCTGCGCTAGCGCCACTGCTGCCAGAATTTGTTTTTCAGTGCTAGCACGAACGTAGAGTTTTCGTTCTTTTTTGAGGACAGGCACCAAGGCCTCTAGATGGAGATCATAGGCGTCAAGATTATCATTTTCCATGGCCAGTTTGTAAGCTGCCGCGTCGCGGAACGATTGATAAATGCGTTCCACGCTAGTCTGCATGCGTTTTTCTTGCTGAGCTCTTGGCGGGGCGAAGCGAGAGTTTGAAATAGACAAGCTCGGCCAGTTTAGATATACTCCATCGTCCGCAAGGATAGCTGCATCTTCATAATTCCAAGCATCTAGCTGCATGACAGAAGAAGTACCTGAAAATAAACCTGAACTAGGGGCGATTTGCGCCATCAAAATCCCGTTGGAGCGTACTGTCGGGGTAACCCTAGAATCAGTATTGTAAGCGATCATGGCTCTGGCGTTAGCATTAAGGGCGCCTACCTCTGACTGATCGCGAGTAGGGCGCACTGCTCCAATCTCCACTAGACCGAGAGAAGAACCGATCAAAATCATACCGGGATAGATATGTTTGCCCGTACAATCGATGCTCCGAGCATTTTTATAGGCGCGGGTGATACGGCCTATTTCCACGATTTTACCATCCTCTAATAGGATATCGGCCTTTTCTAAAACTTCCCCATTACCGAGATGTACCGTCGCGGCCAATAGCATGATGGGCTGAGATTGGGCTGGGGCTGGTTGCGGAACGGACTGTGCGAGCGTTCTCAGAGGGAATCGTAATACGAGGTTTCTATAT
>CAZHOC010001108.1:0-2695 GCA_964534295.1 uncultured Bacteroidia bacterium
CTGATCACCCCATTGTCGATGCTAATCCCATCGCCGGCGGTGAGACTGGGTAAGCTCAGCGTACTGCCTTGGCTGATAGAAAGATCATTACCGTTGAGGGAGATGTCTTGCAATTCATTGGCGGGATCGGCGTCGGCATCATCGACATCCAAGGCGGTGCCTGCTGTACTGGCAAAAATAGCATAAGGCACAGAAAGCAGCTGACTCGTACCGAGGACATAATAGTTGGTGCCGCCGCTTTCGTCCACTTCGACTTGCAAAAAGTGATCATAACTCTCGAATTGGATACCTGCAAAAGTGCCCGAGAGGACGCTGCCTTCACCGATATTGAGAGAGACGAGGCCAAGGGCTGAGGTCGTAACATTATGGGCTTCTTGATAAACCGCAGTCCCATTGGGCGAACTTTCGAGGATACTAATACGGATGCTTACGTTTTGCCAGGCCAATGGTGCATTGTTGGCATCGCGGACAACGGCTTGGTACTTGAAGGCTTCTGGGCTTTGGGCGAAGGAGTGGTTGAGCAGCGCTAGGGAAAAGACGAAGCTGCATAGCAGGGCTTGCCAAAAATTGCTTTTGAAGGTTTTCATAAGGCGTTTTGATGAAAAAGGTTATGGATTGTTTGCTGTCGTTTCCTATCCTTCTAGAAGACTGTTGCCTCGATCACGGATTGATCAGATCCCCCATATCATCGGGTGGTGCGAGAGCCTAGTCCGGCCACTGCTAGGAAACGAGTTTGTAAAGTGCATTAGCGCTAATACGCCCTTATACTACTGTATTCGCAGATATGTCGTTGAATGAAAATTGGCGAAAAGGGTAATGCTCCTGCTTAGTCAGGAAAAAGCCTTGGTGAAACTCCGGGGGGAATGTCGAATTTCGAACGCTGAATTTTGAATGTTGAAGGGGTGGAAGTTCCTTCTGCCTTGGGAGTTGGACATTCGATATTCGGCATTCTTGGGCTAAGCGTTCCGCGCAGCGGTGATAAAAAAACAGAGGCTAGCGGATTTGAGATATCTTGGCTTTTTGCTGCTGCGCAGAACGTTTGTTTTTAGGGTGCGGCATACATGCGCGCACCTACCCAAGTTGCTTCAGCGGATTCAGCATGACAATGTGAGGAATCAGTTTGTCTCCTTGAGCGAAGTCGAAAGGCCTTTGTAGAATATTCGGCTGCTTCGCAGAACGCTCATCTCTCAAGGTGCTTCGGCGGGCTCAGCATGACAATGTGGGGAATCAGTTTGTCACCTTGAGCGAAGTCGAAAGGCCTTTGTAGAATATTCGGCTGCTGCGCTGAACGCTCATCTTTCAAGATCCCTGCTCTATGAATTCGCGCCAGCTCATTCATGCGGCTGGGATGACGTTTTGAAGTTTTTTCCAGCCTATGGCAATAAAGAAAGCCGTCATGCCGGAATGTGAGGCACGAACATATCCGGTATCTTTTGACTTTTCTCAGCTTCGCAGAACGCTTGTCCCTCAAAGTGCTTCGGGGCACAGCATGCTAGAGGATTGGATCTTTTGCCTACTCCCCCCAACTTTCCCGATCAAGGCTACGATACTGGATGGCCTCGGCCACATGTTCAGGGAGGATGTTCTCTTTACCATAAAGATCAGCGATAGTCCGCGCTACTTTGAGGATACGATCAAAAGCTCGCGCTGAGAGATCGAGTTTCTTCATGGCGATTTTGAGTAACATAAGTCCCTGTTTGTCAACTTTACAGATTTGTCGCACCATATTGGCGGGCATCATGGCATTGTTGTAGATGTGGGGGTATTCGGTGAAGCGGACCATTTGGCGGGCTCGCGCTTCGATCACTCGTTCGCGTATGTCGGCACTACTTTCTCCCGGCTCGATCGAAGATAAATCCTCAAAAGGTACTGTGCCGACTTCTATATGCAGATCGATGCGGTCCATGAGCGGACCAGAGATTTTAGAAAAATATTTTTGGACGGAGCCCGGTGGGCAGACACAATCCTTTGTGGGATGGGTGTAGTAGCCGCACATGCAGGGTTGTGCACCCCTTTTGCAGTCAATTCATTAAAAAAAAACTGGGGGTGGTGGTTGGGTCGGGGATGTAGTTTAAATTGATCTCTATTTCTCCCTCACCAACAATTATACTTTGGGTTATGGTTTCAACGACGTTACGTTTTTCATCAAAGCTGAGATCTTCCCAGCGACCATAGACATCTTTAGCTTCTGCAATCACTTGGTCATTAGAGTTGTAAAAAACGCGAAGATGATCAATCTCTGCTTGCATTGCCGGAATACTTTCTTCAATCTGTTTCAGTTGATCGGCGAGCGGTTTGTAATATCGATTGAATCCATCTCTAGGAATCTCTTTGGCATGATAGAGGGCGAATAGATTATCAATCTTAGTCTGTATAGCTTTCCGTTCATTATCCTTGATTTGGAGCAGATGCTCTTTCTCCTTTATCAAATCGTCAAACTTGCTGAGCTGACGAGCAATTTCCTCATCGGATATTATCAAAGATTGAAGTTGCTCCCTAAATATCTCTTCGAGATCTTCTCGACCAATTTTGTTACGACAGGTATAACAGACGTATTTCTTCATAGTCGAAGGAACGTACATCTTTCCACCACAATAGCAACGAACTATACTAGCGAACAAGTTTTTGGGTTTACGTCTTGGAGCTCCATGTTTACGTCTTTGAGCATCAAGGATAGTGTTGACTTCGTCCCAGA
>CAZHOC010001109.1:0-2693 GCA_964534295.1 uncultured Bacteroidia bacterium
GATCACTTTTCCACCAGTCATATATTCACAACCATGATCGCCTACACCTTCTACCACAGCCGTGACACCTGAGTTACGTACACAGAAACGTTCCCCTGCAACACCACGGATATAGGCTTCACCGGAAGTGGCTCCATAAAATGCTACATTTCCAATGATGATATTCTTTTTCGCCTCAAACCTGGCTTCCCTGTCCGGACATATGATTAATTGAGCGCCTGATAATCCTTTGCCAAAGTAATCATTGGCTTCGCCCTCTAGTTCGAGACGTAGACCAGGTGCCGCAAAGGCGCCAAAACTTTGACCCGCACTGCCTCTAAACTTATAGTGCAAAGTGCCTTGTGGAAGCCCTTTGGATTTGTAGGCCTTTGAAATTTCATTAGAGATAAGCGTTCCGACGGAGCGGTCCACACTACGAAGAGAATAGGTCTTAAAAGTCGGTAAGCGATCGTTTAAGGTAGATCGTGCAGAAGCTAAAAGCTCCCAATCGACTACTTCGTCAATGCCATGATCTTGCTCTATTTGCTTGTATAGTCCTATTTTTTCATTTGCTTCAGCTTTAAATAAGATGGGACTGAAGTCAATGGTCTTAAGTTTCCAGTGATCAAGATTGTCTTTCACTTTGAGATGCTGAGCCTGGCCGACCATCTCATTGACGGTTTTAAAGCCGAGCTTAGCCATATATTCTCTCATTTCCTCTGCGAGGAACGTAAAGAAGTTTACTACGTCTTCAGGCCTACCCGAAAAGAGCTTTCTCAGCTCTGGATCTTGGGTGGCAATTCCTACGGGGCACGTATTTAGGTGGCATTTACGCATCATGATACAACCTTCGACGATCAAGGCCGCAGTTGCTACGCCCCATTCCTCTGCGCCCAATAAGGTCGCAATCGCCATATCTCTTCCAGTGCGAATTTGACCGTCAACTTGTAAAGTAACGCGACTCCTTAGGTCGTTTTTGACAAGGGTCTGGTGTGCTTCAGCTAGACCAAGCTCCCAAGGTAGCCCTGCATGTCTGATCGAACTGAGAGGAGATGCCCCAGTTCCGCCATCACTACCAGAAATCAGAATGTGGTCTGCATGGGCTTTAGATACCCCAGCCGCAATGGTGCCAACACCAGCTTCTGAAACTAATTTGACGCTAATACGAGCCTCACGATTCGCATTTTTTAGATCATAAATCAACTGCGCCAAGTCCTCTATAGAATAAATGTCGTGGTGAGGAGGTGGGGAAATAAGTCCTACGCCGGGTGTGGCATGACGAACCCGACCAATCCACTCATCTACTTTATGACCAGGTAGTTGGCCCCCTTCTCCGGGCTTGGCGCCCTGAGCCATTTTGATTTGAAGTTCGTCCGCTTCAGAGAGGTAGTAACTAGTTACGCCAAATCTTCCGGAGGCTACCTGCTTCACCGC
This sequence comes from uncultured Bacteroidia bacterium, assembly GCA_964534295.1. Classification (GTDB taxonomy): domain Bacteria; phylum Bacteroidota; class Bacteroidia; order J057; family J057; genus JBCAWW01. Next base: position 1,414 of record CAZHOC010001109.1, read on the forward strand.
AGAACGCTCCCAATCACCGTTTTCACTAACACGGTACCTCGCCTCGTCTTCACCTCCTTCTCCACTGTTGCTCTTACCACCAATACGGTTCATCGCAATGGCCAAGGTAGAGTGTGCTTCATGAGAAAGCGAGCCAAATGACATGGCTCCGGTCGCGAAGCGTTTGAGTATATTTTCAACTGGCTCTACTTCCTCAATTGGGATTTCTTTACCGCCCTGAAAGTCAAGTAGATGCCTTAGGGTTATCGTCTTTTCTAGATGCGAATTGATTTCCGCTGAATATTCTTTAAAGAGCTTATAATCATTACTGCGAGTTGATTTTTGCAGTAGGTGTATGGTCTTGGGATTGAGGAGGTGCTTTTCCCCTTTTCGTTTCCATTGGTAAAGACCACCGATTTCCAGACTGGTCGCAGAATCCGTTTTGAAGGCTAGTTTATGTCTGATTAAAATCTCTTTGGCGATATCCTCAAAGCCTAATCCTTCAATCCTAGAGACGCTACCCGTAAAGCATTTGTCTACCACCGCTTGACTCAATCCTAAAATCTCAAATATCATGGCTCCATGATAAGATTGAAGGGTAGAGATACCCATTTTGGATAGCACCTTACGCAGACCGTAGTTGATGGATTGGATGTAGTTGCTTTGGATCTCTGGGATTGGACGTCCCATCAATTTGGGATCAGTGTAGCTATACTCATGGATACTTTCGTAAGCCATGTAAGGGTGAATAGCCAAGGCTCCAAAGCCGATTAAGGTCGCAAAATGATGGACTTCGCGGGCTTCCCCAGTCTCTAATACCAGGGTGGCCAAACCTCGGTTCCCGGTACGGATTAAATGGTGATGAACCGCACCCACTGCAATAAGAGCAGGAATCGGCGCGCGCTCCGGACCTATATTTCGGTCGCTGATAATGAGAATGTTAGCACCATCTATGAGGGCCTGGCTTGCTTGATCACAGAGTCGATCGACGGCCGATTCTAAGCGTTCGCCGACGGCGAAAGTACCATCCAAAATAATCGTCTGGTAATCAGGGTGGCGGATCTGACGAATTTTCTCAAATTCATCGCCCGTCAAAATCGGATGGGGAAGACTAATTTGCTTACAGCCTTCGGGAGTCTCTGCGAGAACGTTTTTACTACTACCAATCCAAGTTTGTAGGGACATCACCAATTTCTCCCTGATAGGATCAATGGGTGGGTTAGAAACCTGGGCAAACAGCTGCTTGAAGTAGTGGGATATGTGTTGACTCTGATTGGATAGAATCGCTAGGGGAGTATCTG
>CAZHOC010001110.1:0-2692 GCA_964534295.1 uncultured Bacteroidia bacterium
CTTGGCGGCTAAATCAAGGTTGTGAGTAGCAATCAAAAATGCTACCCCTGTGTCGGCAGTCAGCTCTCTGATTAAATCATACATCGCCTCCGAGTTTGCAGAGTCAAGATTGCCTGTAGGTTCGTCAGCTAGGATCAAATCAGGATTATTGATCAAGGCGCGGGCCATCGAGACACGTTGTTGCTCTCCTCCAGAAAGTTCTGAAGGTCTATGTTTGACTCGATCACCTAAGCCTAAACGCTGCAAAAGGGCCGTCGCCTCCTCATACACCTTTGCTTGGGGTTTGTTACCATGGATCATGGCTGGAATGCTAACGTTTTCAAGAGCGCTAAATTCAGGCAATAAGTGATGAAACTGGAAAACGAAGCCTAAATTTTGGTTACGAAAAGCGGCTTGGTTGCGTTCCGAGTATCGGGTCACCTCCTTACCTTTGAAGAATACCTCTCCTTGGTCGACTGTATCGAGGGTTCCTAAAACTTGCAAGAGCGTACTCTTTCCTGCACCACTAGTACCCACTAAGGCTACCACTTCACCCGCTTGTAGCTCAAGACTTACTCCTTTTAAAACGGCGAGCTTACCGTAAGACTTAAAGATATTTTTTGCTGATAGCATTGACAGTTAATTATGACTGAAGGAAGGGGTTGTGTGCATAGGTTTCGCTTTCGTCAGCAACCCTTATAGCTATTACTTCAGAGGTAGCGGTTTTTACTCCTTCGGAGAACGTATCGCACTGCATGACCACTTTGCGGCCCTTGATTTCTTTGACAATCGTACGCAACTCTATGGCCTTGACATTTGAGGTAGGTTTGAGATAGCGGACATTAATGGTGCCTGTGGCATAACGATAATAGGGAAAAGAGCCCAGCTCTCGGTTTTCGGCCTTGCAGGCTGCTGCCATGGCAGTGCCCATACAATGGCAATCAATCAGGGTAGCCAATATACCTCCATTGAGAATCTTTGGCCAGCCATGATATTTTTCTTCGGATTCCCAAATACACACAGCTTCGTCGCCCTCCCAATAACTCTTGATCTGCAGGCCATCAGGATTGTCTGCGCCACAACCAAAGCACACATTGCCGGGCATAAAGTCTTGAAAGTAGTGCCTCTTCATGACACGAAGTTACATAAAAAAAGGAGGCTCCAAAGAGCCTCCTATTATTGCAAAGTTTAGGGAAACTATTCGATAGGAGAGGCGGTAATCGAAACAACAGCAGTGGCTTCCATCGGAACCTCAGTGGTGATGCTTTCATTGGTCTCGATAAACAAGCGAACTTGCACGGTTTCACGCTCTAAAAACTCTTCCAGACGGATTTCATCAGCACTTACGTCTAGCTTGATAAGGTCGCCATCAATGACACTATTGGGGCCAAAACTAGCCATAGTGTAAGTTTCACCATCAAGTACCATTTTGAGCTCCAAGCTTTCCAAAATAGACCAATCAATGGTAGCATCAGCACCTAATTTCACTTCAAGAGATTTTAGTTTAACAGCAGAGATTCCACCTAAATTACGATCGGAGAGCTCTTCGACCACGTCAATTTCGACTACGTCGGACTCAATCATTGTCAATGTATTCGCTTCTACCTCATCAGACATGGTAAAACCAGCACTGATTGGGTAATCAAAGGTTACATCTAGTAGATCCTCCACACAAGAGGTAAGGACAAGAGGCAGGGCTAGTAAAGTTAAAAGCAATTTTTTCATTATCGGCCTTAAGTGTTTTTAAGATTTGCAAGCAAGTTGCAGTATTGCCAATAATAATAAAATCCGAAATTACGTAATATATTACAGCCCTCTATTTAGATATAATCGACGTCCTCGGCAAAAGGAAATTCCATCAATAATCGCATGCCGCGCTCAATCTCCATACCGTCGTAAAGGGTACGAAACAAAGCTTGAGAAATAGGAGCAGATACGCGGTAGTGACTCGCCAAAGCCTTGACGATACAAACCGTTTTGACTCCTTCAGCCACTTCTTCCATCGAAGCGGTGATCTCTTCAAGGGTCTCGCCCTTGGCCAGGCGATAACCAACGGTATAGTTACGGCTACGAGGACTGTAGCAGGTAGCCACTAAGTCCCCTACCCCGGCCAAACCCAGAAAAGCTCTTGGATCAGCCCCTAATTTCTTACCTATGTTGGCCATTTCGGCCAGCCCTCTCGTGATCAATAAAGCGCGAGTATTGTCCCCATAGCCTAAGCCACCCAGAATCCCCGAGGCAATCGCCATCACGTTTTTGAGCACTCCAGCTAGCTCAATTCCGAGGATATCCTGACTAGCATGTACTCGAAAGCGTGAACTACGCAAAGCGGCTTTGCCCTCACTGATTACCTGATCAAAAGGACTTGCCACTACTGTTGCGGCAGGCATCCCTTCTGCAATCTCACCCGCGAGATTGGGTCCAGCGACACAGCCTACTCGCGCCACCATTGTTTCGGAGCGAATCAATTCACTCATGGTCTTCACCTGATTGCGGCTCAGTTTCCCAACGGATTGCAGGCTTTCGCCTTCAGGCAAGCTCACGTCTAAGCCTTTGATGGCATGAATAAGAGAATGGCCTGGCGTTAAGTGTGGGCCTAGATCCGCCAATAAGGAACGAAAATATTGAGAAGGAATCACAGGGAAGATCAAGCGACATTCAGAGGTGAGTCTTTCCAAATCATTGGTGTACTCAATATTTTCCGACATTTCAT
>CAZHOC010001111.1:0-2692 GCA_964534295.1 uncultured Bacteroidia bacterium
CTGAATCCTGAAGGGCACCCCATTTATCATCATCGCAAACTAAAACCAACCGCGGCGGAGCGGATTATTTGGGGGGAAGGAAAAGGAGATGACCTCAAAGTTGCCGACACCCCCTTGGGCAAAATGGGCGGCTTAATTTGTTGGGAAAACTATATGCCCATGGCGAGGATGGCCCTTTACAAGCAGCAGGTTGAGCTTTACCTCGCCCCTACGGCTGATCAAAGAGATCGTTGGCAATCAAGCATGCAGCATATCGCCTTAGAAGGGCGTTGTTTTGTGGTTGCCTGCAATCAATTTGTACGAAAAGAGGATTATCCGCAAAAATATCAGGCCGAGTTGAGTACCCAGCCTGATATTATGAGCAGAGGCGGGAGCGTGGTTTTTTCACCCCTCGGGGAACGATTAGCCGGCCCCCTTTGGGATGAGGAGGGCATGTTGTTGGCTACTATTGATCCCAATTTATTAGCCCAGAGCAAATTGGACTTCGATGTCATCGGACACTACGCAAGACCCGATGTATTTGAATACGCTTACAAATTTTCCGATGGATGAGGGGTATCATAAAACCGAAATAAGTACTCCTCCAATCGATCTCGCTTCATCCAATCTTTTTTGAAGGCAGCCGACAATTCCGGATCGGAAGCGATCAAATCTTCAATCATCCGCTTACTTATATATTGAATCTCACCAGTACTGACATCAAAAACATATTTCTCCAAAGTCGAGATCTCTAAGACCACATCGTACTCCCAATCTTCATAATATAGGTAAGGCCCTACTGGATAAAGCGGTACAAATTCACTCCCTCTCCGATACCAGTTTTTATTAGAGAGATTGAGGTAGACATTTTGTCCATCACTAAAGCCTTCTAGCTTTTTGATGGCTTGAAATTTTTCATAGGGCAACCGAAGATGTACCGAAGAATCAAAGAGGATTTTCTTTACTCGAAAAGATGCTTTAGGATCAGAATCAACAATCCAAGGCATTGAGGGTTGATTTTGGGCCAATTCTTCTAGGGATTGGTATAAGCCAGCTTTCAGCTCCCCTAATCTGATTGCCTTAAATATTGCAAACTCTTCTTGCACAGTTTCTCTAGACACCCTCTCTTTTATCACCACTTCTTCTAGCGCTATATCTTGTGCTTCCATCCCTAAGATGTAAGCCCGTTTGGGCGACAAAAGCGTATCTAAATTTTGATAGTTGATATGAGAAAATTGCAATCGGGCTTGGCTTGCCGAGTAGACGATTTTAAAATATCCGTTTTCATCACTAAGCGTTCCCTTGTCTCCATATTGGATTACTACATTGGCCAATCCTTCAGCGGTTTCACTGTCAATAAGACGGCCTCTAAACTCACAAATTGGAGGTGGTGAAGAGGGCTTTTTGTGGATAATGTAAACTGCACTCTGTTTATGAAAATCAAGATGACAAGTAGTGAGCAGAGCTTTTAGGGCTTCATCTATGTCAGCAAATTCGGCTTCTAGACTAATGCGACAACTCTCACCCATATTCGCTTCATAGGAATACTGCAGACCATATTGCGCTTGTAATTTTTGCAGCAAGACAGTCAAAGGCTCATCCTGCGCTTTGAGTTTGATTTGAGCGTTCCCATGCAATGGAAAAACAAAGAGAAGGCTCAGTAAGAAAGGACTAATTTTCATGTGTTGATTGTTTTTGTTTTCTCGCTTCGCGGAACGCTTGTCCCTTAATTAGTAAGCTTTTCGCCCATTAAAATTACTGTCCTACTACTCATAGGGATAGGGAGTATCGTAGTAGCGAAACAGAAACCTCCCTATTACAAGCCGTTTCGCCATTTCGTTTTCGTAAGCTTTGTTGAGGCCCTCTTTTACTGCTATTTTTTCCTCGATATAATATTTATCCAATAGGAAGCTATCCATCTGTTCCAGATTGATGACCCAGTGCTCTTTTCCAAAGCCCCGATCTTCAAAAAGACGGTTTGAGTCATCTAGAAACTCATAGTATAGATAAGGTCCTACCAAATGTAATTTGGCAAACTGGGTGTAGTAATTAAATCTTTGGTTGTAGCGAATATTGACATAGAGATCCTGGCCGTCGCAAAAGCCCCAGACTGTTCGTATCCCTCTTCTATCCTCCTCCGGCATTCTTAAACGATAGGTATTTGGGACGTAGTTAAACCAAGTACGATAGGAATCTCTTCTCTTTTTGCCCTCCTTCCAAGCAATGGAGGGCTTGTTTTGTAGCATCTCATCAATTGAGCGATAAATCCCTGCTTGTAATTTCTGGCCTTGCAGGGCTTTTACGATTTCGAACGCTAGATAACTAGTATCATTGGACAACCAATCTTGAATCCAAACTGTGGCCAACTCCATCTCTCGAGCTGTCAGTGTCAAAGTATGATCCTCATTAGCTGAGAGTAAAGTGTCTATGTTTTGGTAAGCGAGGTGGGAGAAAAAAACTGGCTTAGTTTTTACGGCCTGCTCAATTCTAAAGTAACCATCCGCATCGCTCAAACTGCTGCCATTCGCGTGGCGAATTACCACATTGGGTAGAGGTTTGCCCGTCTCAGCATCGACCAATCTTCCCTCCAAAATGCGAGGGCTTATCGTTTCTTGCTGAATGGGTTTTGGGCTGATGATATATACACCTCCCACTAACTGGTATTGGTAATCACAATGGCCCAATAAGCCTTTTAAGGCGCTCTCAAGATCTG
>CAZHOC010001112.1:0-2689 GCA_964534295.1 uncultured Bacteroidia bacterium
CTGTCTCTGCGGTCAATTGTTCGGGTTTGATATAAGCCTGAGGATCGAGACCTAGATCACTAAGAGCCTCATCAAAACTTACCGATTCGCTGTTTTCTAATTTCTGTAATTCATATAAATTTCTGCCGATACCATCGGGCAAAAACATAAGTGCGCCTAAACCCAAGGCAAGAGCCAAACTGTATTTCCAATCGAAGCGGTGATAAGATTGAATTTTACGGCTTAGATACAAAGCGCCCCAATAGGTCCCAAGCCCGATAAAGAGGGCCAGCAGCAATTGCATCTTAAACAGATCGAAGGTTAGGGCGAGATTGTCAAAGTTGAGATGCTCCCAAAATTTATAGTCCACCAGACTCCCGCCTATATAGACGGAAGTCATTTGAAGCAGTAAAAAAATACTAATAAAGGCTGCTATGATGCGGCGGATGGTCTTGCGCTCAAAGCAAGCCAATATGCCTATACCAAAGCCGAGGAAAAGTAAAATCTGGAAGATATAGAAAGCCATACTTGTGCTAAATAAAAGAATTTTGACTCGACTCCCTATTTATGCCCTTGCTTTTGGAGAGTTTGTGGGGTTTACTCCCGAAAACTTTCGGGACGCGGAACGCTCATCTCTAAGTTGCTTCGACAGGGCGCAGCATGACAATGAGGCGATTGGGGATAATCGTTCTGCGCAGCAGTAGGTAAAATAAAACCACTCAAACCATATAAATCCCGCCCAAAACTAGCCCTAGCCCAAATCGGACAAGAATTGTTTCATTTAATACGATAGAGCGATATATTTAGAGTCATGAAGAGAAGGAACGCTCGCAACCTAAATTTGTTAATCTCTCTGACTTCCCTTGCCATCCTTTTGTTGGCAGGAGCAGGCTATTATTATATCTACGTCCAGAATCGAGAAGCTTATCTCCATCAACGCCATTTTCGCGTGCTGGAGCGAATTGGAGAAAATATGGTCGCCCTCAATGAGACCTATCTATCCAATGCCAAAGCTAATGGGGCCCAGAGTTTAAACGAGCTCAAGCAACAGGTCCGAGAATTGGTAAATGAAGAAATCAATCGCGTAAATCAAGCACGAAAAAATGATCTGGCCCGGCAAACCCAAGCCCTCAATCAGGCGCAAAGCTTAGCCGGTGAAACATTACGTAGGGCCAAGACGGTGGAGACGGGAAGTACGCCGGCGATCCCTCTCTTTCCTGCCGATGCGCAAGTGACCATAAAGGAGAACCGAAGTTTTCAGGTTACTGCCGCTGGTCGCTCCCCTTATACCTTGAGCTTTGAAAAGTTTTCTGAAAAATATGGGCAGCGGACCAATCTTGAATATGAAATTGATCTGCTGAGCACCAAAGAGGTGGAGGCAATCACGAACGAAACGCCCATTACGCTAGAACCCCGCCAAAAGGATCTGCAATGGGAAATTCAATATTCGATTCCGATTCGTGATGCTGGGGTAGATGGAGCCCTGTTGGTAAAGCTCTCTCGCAGCATGAATGATTTTATGGGGTCCATCATGCGGGAAGATGTCTTTCAGGACTTTGTGATTTTAAATCGAGCCCTCAAGGACGATGGGAGCGAAGAATTGGAAATCGTCTATGAGACTTTTGACAATTATTTTGTACCTCAGTTGCTAACCCAAAATCTAGATTCAATTCGAACTATCCAGATAAGTACTGGGGAAGGCGCTGCTTTAAGTGAATTACCCTATTTGGCTCATCTTCAGGCAGTTCAGTTTAATCAATATCAATTGATTCTTTGTGGCTTAATCGCTAAGGATCAATTTTCCCGCGATCGTAGGAAGATTTCCACCTTGTTGGTGCTGATCCTTTTGATTTTGGTCCTCCTGCTAGTTTTGGGGATTCCATTGCTAAAGCTTGGACTCATCAGCGACAAGGAGCGCATGAAGATTAGTGATCTGCTGTTTGCCACTACCTCGGCCATATTTGGCTCTTCCTTGCTGATTTTATTGCTCTTTGACTTGTATACTTATAATGGTCCCGGAGAGCAGAAAAGCAAGCAACAATTGGTCGATTTGTCTGAAGAGATTTCTTCTTCCCTCTTCGACGAGCTCGAAAATATCTATGCTCAGTTGATGTATTACGATACGCTAGATATTGAACATCGAGATAATCGACTGCGACTGATTTACGATGACCCTGACAGTCTGGCTTTATATCCGCAGCATTATCCCTTCTTTACTAGTGTGTATTGGAGTAGCCTGGCTGATTCTATCGGTTTGGAGTGGAGCGTTCGGCCGCAGGCGACTCCACAAGTAAGTCTAGCAGGACGTGAATACTTAGAAAGCGTCAAGGAGGGACGTACTTGGCCCTTGGGGAAGGTAAATGGGCGTAAGCAATTTATGCTTGAGTCATTGTTGACTCGAACCAATGGCGAAAAACTAGGGGTGGTATCCAAATCTAGTGCGACTAATCTTGGACCTGAAGGCAAGCGCAAACCTGCATCAGCCGTCTTTTTGACCAGTTATCTCTATTCAGTAATTCAGCCTCTATTACCAAATGGATTTGGTTTCACCATTGTGGGGGAAAACGGTAAGGTATGGTTTCACTCTGATAAACGGAGAAATCTTCAGCACAACTTTTTAGAAGAAACCGATAATGCCTCCATTCAATCTGCGATCTACAATCGATCTGCATTGTATACGAGTGGTACTTATCTGGGAGAGGATTACAAT
>CAZHOC010001113.1:0-1857 GCA_964534295.1 uncultured Bacteroidia bacterium
TGTTGAAGTGTTGAATGGGACAGTTTTAAAATTCAGGCACTCAACAATTCAATAAATCAAGCCTTTTTTTCATTCTGCTTCGCAGAACGATGATAAGCGTTCCGCGCAGCGGTAAAAAAACAAAGACCCCGCTGCTAGTTCACGGCACCGTATTTTTTATGATTTAGCCTCCTGAAAGAGAGAAATTTACCCCTCTTGGCTTCAAGTTGCACTGAAAGTGTTTTGGTCTTTGATTGTTGGGGAATAATTGGCTAATTTGACGGGTGGAGGATCTATGATATGGAGGCATTACTCCGCAGACTAACGGAGCTCACTCGAAAAGCGGTAAAGCTTGAAAAGCAGTTGCAGAGCTTGCAACAGGAGAAAATTCAGCTGCAAGCGGCTTTAGAGGCAGCACAAAGTACCATCTCAGCTAGCGATGATCAATCTTCGGAACTCAAAGAGAAGTACGAAGCGCTCAAACTAGCTAAGAGCATCGAGCACCCAGATGATAGGGATGCAGTGATGTCAAAAATTGACTTATATTTAAAAGAAATAGATATTTGTTTAAAGACGCTAGGTGATTAGCGTAAACTGGCAAGAAAACAATAGTTTGGAAAAACAATCGATCGTCGTCAATATATTTGGACGGCAGTTCCCAGCCAGAGTGGATAATGATGAGGCCGCGGTCATACAAGAAGCCGCGCAGTCGATAAACGGAAGAATAAAGGCCTTCAAGGCTCAATATAAAACTCAAGATGACCTGGATATAGCCATTATGTGCTGTCTAGAGATCATGACAGAGCACTTGAAAGATAAGGCCCATACTGCACGCCAAACCGACACCGCACTCGAATCCCTCGATGCCTTGGAGCAACGTCTCGATTCCTCAATCCAATTGTCTGGATCCTGAGGCTAGTCCCTATTGCTTGTTTGTTTACCGACAGTAAACTGAGCTCAAACCCTCTCAGGACTGTCAAATCGCCGTTTATATTCACTATTAATTAGGAACGGCAATGAATGAAATACTTATCGGACTGTTGATTGGGATAGTAATCGGCATCGTGCTGGGCTATCTGATCAACCGTTTTATGTTGACGACTGCCAACAATAAGATGGTCGAAAACGCCAAAGACAAAGCGGATCTATTGATCAAAGAAGCTGAACTCAAAGGCGAGAACATCAAGCAGGATCGAATCCGCAAAGCCCAGCAGAAGTATCAAGAGCTCAAAAACAAGTTTGAGAAAAACGCTAGTAAGGAGAAAGAAAAGCTTGACAACTTCCAGAACAAGTTGAAGCAGCGCGAAGGTAATCTCAACAGTCAGTCTGACAAATTGAAGAAGGAATCTTCTAAGCTGCGATCTGAGCAAGACCACATTAAATCTACTCGTGTCAATCTCGAGAAGCAAGTAAAGGCCGTCAAGAGAAAGCAAGAAGAACTTGATACCCTCATCCAAAGACAAGTCGCTGATCTCGAAAAGATCGCGGGCCTTTCTGCGGAAGAAGCCAAAGAAAAAATGATCGTCGCACTTCAGGAAGAAGCTAAGACTGATGCTTCGGCTCATATCAAGATGATCATGGAAGAGGCGAAAATGACGGCTACCAAAGACGCCAAGAAAGTCATTATCGAAACCATTCAGCGTACGGCGGCAGAGCATGCGATTGAGAATACGGTTACGGTCTTTCCTTTGGAGAACGATGAGATCAAAGGCCGTATCATCGGCCGAGAAGGTCGCAACATCCGTGCGCTTGAAATGGCGACTGGGATTGAGATCATCGTTGATGATACACCAGAGGCAATTATCCTTTCTGGTTTTGACCCTGTGCGTCGCGAAATCGCTCGCTTATCCTTACACAAATTGGTAATCGATGGGCGTA
>CAZHOC010001113.1:1873-2686 GCA_964534295.1 uncultured Bacteroidia bacterium
GGGCGTATCCACCCTGCTCGTATCGAGGAAGTGGTGAAAAAGACGCGCAAGAAAGTTGAAGAAGAAATTATTGAAACGGGTGAGCGTACGGTTATCGATCTTAACGTACCAGGGCTTCACCCAGAACTGATTCGTATGGTTGGTCGTATGAAGTATCGTTCTTCTTACGGACAAAACCTCCTCAAGCACTCAAGAGAAGTAACCAATCTTTGTGCTGTCATGGCGGCAGAGCTAGGCTTAGATATTAAGAAAGCCAAGCGTGCGGGTCTATTGCACGATATTGGTAAGGTTGCAGAAGAGCACTCTGATTTGCCTCACGCCCTATTGGGTATGGAAATTGCCAAGAAATGTGGCGAGCATCCAGACGTATGTAATGCCATCGGAGCACACCACGATGAAATCGAGATGACTGCGCTTATCTCGCCAATCGTGCAGGCTTGTGATGCGATTAGTGGTTCTCGTCCGGGAGCGCGTCGCGAAATCGTCGAAAGCTATATCAAGCGCCTCCAAGAATTGGAAGACTTGGCGCTTTCTTACCCAGGTGTTTTGAAGTCATTTGCTATCCAAGCAGGTCGCGAATTGCGAGTGATTGTAGAAAGTGAAAAAGTCAGCGATGCAGACGCCGATCAGTTGGCCTTCGACCTCTCTCAGCGTATCATGAAAGACATGCAATACCCTGGTCATATCAAGATCACTGTGATTCGAGAAAAACGTGCGATTGCCTACGCAAAGTAGTGCGAAAAAATAAAATGTACGAAGGCCGCCAATTTTTGGTGGCCTTTTCTTTTTCTGACTGTCTTTTTATATCTTAAT
>CAZHOC010001114.1:0-2684 GCA_964534295.1 uncultured Bacteroidia bacterium
CCTGGCCTTTGGGTTACAGGCAACATTTATTCACCGCTTAAGCAAAAACCTCCTTTTGCAGGTATTCTGAGCCCACATGGCCATTGGTCCGAGCCCGATGATTATGGACGCTTCAGAGAGGATATGCAAATGCGTTGTGCGGCTCTCGCTAGGATGGGAGCGGTAGTGCTAGCCTATGATATGAATGGTTATGGGGAAAGCGATCAGTTGCCTCACAAACATCCGGAAGCTGTTCGTATCCAAACTTGGAATAGCATGCGACTTCTCGATTATCTTGAGTCTATGCCAGAGGTCGATCCTGCGCGATTAGGCGTTACTGGAGCCTCGGGTGGAGGTACGCAGAGCTTTTTATTGACCGCCCTCGATGATCGGGTGGCAGTTTCAGTGCCAACGGTCATGGTCTCCGGGCATTTTTTTGGAGGCTGTGCCTGTGAGAGTGGTATGCCAATCCACCGCTCAAAAGATCATCAGACTAGTAATGTAGAGATTGCCGCCTTAGCCGCCCCACGTCCGATGATGCTGATTTCGGATGGTGATGATTGGACCTCCAATACTCCGGATTTTGAGTTTCCCTACATCAAGCGGATTTATGATTTCTTCGGCTTCGCTGAACGCGTGGAAAACGTTCATCTGCAAGAGGAAAAACACGACTATGGCCCCAATAAGCGCAAAGCCATGTATCCTTTTATGGCAGAGCACCTTGGTTTGGACCTCAGCAAAATTCAAAATTCCTCTGGCGAAATTGATGAAAGCTTTGTCCGTCTTTTAGCCAAAGATCAGCTCAAAGTCTTTACCACGGATAATCCTCGTCCTCCGGCCCGTCCCAATATCGTCCTTATCATGGTCGATGACATGGGTTGGTCAGATCTAGGCTGTTATGGAGGAGAAGTAGAGACGCCTAACATAGATCGCTTGGCGGCGGAAGGCACTCGCCACACTCAGTTTTACAACAACGCTAAGTGCACCACTACTCGCGCTTCCTTGACCACTGGTTTATACCCTCGCCGCGATCTGGGGGATAAATTTTTGCTACGAGAAAACATGCGCACTTTTGGTGAAGTCTTGAAAACGGCTGGCTACCAAACTGTACTTTCGGGTAAGTGGCATTTGGGACGGGATTCTGTGCGCCACCCTTACTATCGGGGCTTTGATGAGTATTATGGTCTGCTCGACGGTTGTTCTAACTTCTTTGATCCCAGCCAGCCAGACCCTGATTATAAAGGCAATCGCGTCCGTTTTTTCGCTCAAAACGAGACACGTATCACGGATTTTCCCGATGATTTTTATACTACAGATGCCTTCACTGAGCACGCTATTGAAACGATTAAGCGTTTTTCGAAAAATGAAGACCCTTTCTTTTTGCATTTGACCTATACCGCTCCGCATTATCCCCTGCATGCTTGGCCGGAAGATATCGCCAAGTATCGTGGTAAATTCAAACAGGGCTGGACCAAAATGAGGGAAGAGCGTTATGCGAAGCAGGTTGCAATGGGACTAGTGGATCCTGAGACCATGCCGCTTTCTGATTTTGATTCTCGCGCTTATGCTTGGGATACTGCTCAGCAAGATTTTGAGGATCTACGGATGGCGGTTTATGCGGCAATGCTAGACCGAGTAGATCAAAATATTGGCCGGCTTCGCCGAACGCTTGAAGAACTAGGCGAAGCCGAAAATACCCTCATCATTTTTCTCTCTGATAATGGTGGCTGTGCCGAAGAACCCGGTGGCCGTGATCCTGAGGTTCGGCTTCCTGGTCCCAAGGAGGATTATGTCGCCGTTGGGCCAGCTTGGGGTTGGGCGCAAAATGCGCCCTTTAAACGCTACAAAGTTTGGATGCATGAAGGAGGGATTTGCACGCCCATGATCGCCTGGTGGCCCGGTAAAATTCCTGCTAATCGGATATCATCTTCCGTAGGACATATCATTGACATCATGCCCACTTTCATGGAACTGACAGGAGCCCAATATCCAGCAGAAGCGATTCCTTTGGAAGGTAGAAGCTTCTGGCCAGCTCTGCGCGGGGAGGATATGTCCACACCTGAACAACTTTGCTGGGAATACTCAGGCAATCGCGCCATTCGTCAGGGCAATTGGAAGCTAGTCTGGGACAAAAAAATCAAAGATTGGGAACTATATAATCTCGCTGTCGATCGCACAGAAACTCAAAATCTCGCTATGCAATTTCCTGCCAAGCGAGATTCCATGCAGGCTGATTGGCTTAGCTGGGCCAAAGAAACGGGTGTCCCCGTCAAAAATTAATACCATGATAAATCTCCGAGAAGTATAAAACTCCTATTTCCCCCTCTTGATAAGAGAGGGAAAGGATAGCCTCCCAAAATAAATACAGAACGAGAAAACTACCCATGCCAAGAAATTACTTACTACTCTGCTTAATCTTCGCCCTAGGCTGCGTCTCATCTGCAGAAACGCAAACTGAAAAGAAAAAAGCGGTCGATTGGGTCGACCCTCATATTGACGCTGCCAATTCACGCTGGTTTTTCTTTTCCTCAGCCTGCCGACCCTTTGGGATGGTCAATCTTAGCCCTGACAATCTCCTGGGAGGGACTTGGGGCACTGGCTATCGCTATCATGTGGATACCATCCGTGGCTTTAGCCATGTACATGCCTGGCCGTTGTCGCGTGTTTCGGTTATGCCCAGACTTCGAGCTTGGCAGCACCATACA
>CAZHOC010001115.1:0-2684 GCA_964534295.1 uncultured Bacteroidia bacterium
TTAATGTGGGAATGAGATTTTAAAATCGGTACTACGGTACTGCGGTACTGCGGTAGATCTACGCTGCAATACATACTGCACATGCATACATACTAGAGTACTAGTACTCTAGTACTCGTACTCGAGTACTCAGTACGGTGTTTTGGAAAGCAAGATGCTGCAACCAGCTACTTTCAGGCCAAAACCTCTACTCAATTACAAGAAGCATTTGCACCAGTGATCAAACAAAAGCTAGATGAGGTAAATGCGACTAAGCTTTGGACAGATATCACCACTCGCTACAACAGAATTCCCCTTGTCAACAAAAAGATAGAAACTGACTTGGTTAAATATGCTACGGATAGAGCCTTAGCAGGTCTATTTTTGAAGCTAAGAGAAGAAGAAAAACTCATTCGTGAGAATCCAATTGAGCGTACTTCAGACATCTTACGCAAAGTATTTAACTACGCAGATCAGCAGCAAAGCGGTCAATAGAATCACTTTTTTCTGTAACTTCCCCGCATGAAGGACGATTCGAAACCGGCCGCCTACAACTGTCCATACTGTCAGGTGCGTCCCCTCGAAACTGTTGCTAGAGCTCCCTTTGTGCGGGGATACGTTTTGGCCTACCAACTAGGCTACCAAAAGCTCGTTGGCTGCGTGCGTTGTGTGCGTCGGAGAGTGCTACGCCAAGCCGGCTTTTCCCTACTATTGGGTTGGTTTAGCATCACTGCCCTCATTATCAACCCCTTCCTTATCGTTTGGAATCTCATCCAGGCGCCTTTTGTCAAGGCTCGTCCTAAACGAGTTGAGAAAGTCCTTAAGCGTATGGGGCTTCCTATCAATCCGCAAAAAGCCAATCTTACCGATGCTGGTTATGCCCTTGCAGCCTCTATGATTACGGCTGATGGCAAAATCGAGTCCAATGAGCTCATGATAGCCGAAGCGCAAGGCAAGGATGTATTTGGGGAGTTTGACAATACAGAATTCCGCCGTCTTGTAGCGGATTACAAAGAGTTGCCGCCAGCCGTTGATATGGCTGCCATCTTCAAAGAGATCCTAACTGAGGATGAAAAGGCAAAGATTTACCGTTACTTAGAAGCTATTGCCACTGCAGATGGGGACTTCGCTAAAGTGGAAAGAGAACTCCTCACAGAGATTGGCCTCAAGATGGGCTACCTCAAGGAAGAAGAGACAGAGGATTAGGTTTACCTTTACCGCTGCGCGGAACGAAGAAACCTAGAATCAAAAACACCAAATTTCATCCGGCAAAAGCATCTCCTCCCCTTCAAAATTCAACATCCATTATTCGACATTCAGCCTTCCCTAGGTCAACATTCCTCGTTGAGAAACGATGGGTTGGGGATAATCTACGCCTAAGCGAACGCCATATCGTAACAATTCTTTTTGAGTAGCATCCCAAGGCTCGTGTATATACTGCGAAGGCAGATCACCTAGCTCAGGGAGCCAATGCTTTACAAATTCTCCCTTCACATCATATCTTTTGGCCTGTGAAATCACGTTGAAGTAACGATTTTCACGAGGATCATTGCCCACTCCGGCTACATAAATCCAGTTGCCATAATTTGAGCAGACATCATAATCAATCAATTGTGATTCAAAGTATTCTGCTCCTATCCGCCAGTCCACTCCTAAGTCTTTGACAAGGAAGGAAGCTACATTTTGACGTCCTCTATTAGACATAAAACCTGTTTCCGCTAGCTCACGCATATTGGCGTCGACAAAAGGGAAACCCGTTCGACCATCGCGCCAAGCTTCAAAGTGGGCCCACTGTCTTTCGCGACTTACTCTTGGGATCTCAGGAGATAGTTGGCCTTTGATACCCTTAGCAAAGAATATCTTGTTGCCATATTTACGCGCCACAAAGCGGAAATAATCGCGCCAAATCAACTCGAATATCATCCAATAGGTAGAGGAGTTTTTCTTACGCAGGGACTCATAACGCTTTACCTCTTCATAAATCTTGCGCGGCGAAAGACAACCCAAAGCCAACCAAGCAGAAAACTTAGAGGAATAATCTGCTCCTAGTAAGCCATTACGAGTTTCTTTATAGGTACGTAGGCGATCATTTTCCCAGAAATAAGTTTGCAATCTTTCAAATCCTTCACTTTCTCCTCCGGAGAACGCTAGGACTCCACGAGCATCGATCTGGGCTGGATCCAGCCCAAGGGCTTCAAGACTTGGGATTGCATCTACATGGCTAAAGTGAGGCGAAGGAATTTGCTCGGGAGTGGGAAAGGTTTCCCGAACCGGGGCAAACTTCTCTACCTGCTTGCGAAAAGCTGTAAATATTTCCGGTAAGGAGCGAATCGGCATGGGCAAGTCGCTGAGATGGTAGAGCGTTGAACCCCAAAAGGTTTCAAAGCCAATGCCTGCTGCAAATAGTCTTTTTTCGACTGCTTCCTCTATCGCTAGCTCCTCATCGGTAACTTCTTGGTGGGCAAAAACCCCACCAGCATCGTACTGCCGAGCAATTTGAATTAGCGCCTCTTCCGGCTTGCCTTGCACTACGATTAAATCGCTTCCCTTGGATTGCAATCTTTGCTTTAAGTCTTTAAGACTTTCCAACAAGAATTTCGCCCGAATGCTGCCCGTTTTTGGAAAGCCAAATCTAGTCTCCCCAAATTGGCGAGGGTCAAGACAATAGACAGGGATTACCTCTCGGGTGTGCTCCATTGCCTGTT
>CAZHOC010001116.1:0-2679 GCA_964534295.1 uncultured Bacteroidia bacterium
GATCTGAAATCGAACACAGAGACACAAAGGCACGGAGAAGAAATTTGAGAGTCAAATTCTCTGTTTCTCTGTACCTCTGTCTTCCATCATAAATTACTCCTCTGCTGCGCAGAACGCTTTCTTTTTTGCCAGCATAGAGGCATTTTTGCGCCTGCAAGCAGACAGATTATGGCGGACTTTTTTCCCGGGCAAAGATGGACTAGTGAAGGAGAACCCGAATTAGGGCTGGGGGTCGTGCTCGAAACGAGCAAGGGTCGAGTCAAAATCCATTTTCCAACTAGCGGGGAAACCCGTCTCTATGCCTCCGAAAATCCGCCTCTACGCAGAGTAATATTCAAGGTGGGCGACACCATCGTCGATACTCAAAATCGTCCGCTTATCATCGAAAGGATCCAAGAGGGGGATTTACTGCTCTACATAGGTTCTGACCGGGCACTATCTGAGGCGGAGCTTGGGGAAGTAAGGGTAACGCATGGACTAGACGATCGCCTTGCGATGGGGGAAGTAGATACTCCCCAACTCTTCGCCTTACGCAAAAAAACCCTCCAACACGATCACCAGAGAAGAATTTCTCCGATCAATGGCTTTGTAGGAGGCAGAATTGACCTGATTCCGCATCAGTTATATATTGCTCATGAAGTAAGTGCTCGCTATGCTCCGCGAGTCCTCCTATCTGACGAAGTAGGGCTAGGTAAAACCATCGAGGCTTGCCTAATTTTGCATCGTCTGCTCGTCAGTGGTAGGATCAAGCGAGTGCTCATTCTTGTCCCAGAATCCTTGGTGCATCAATGGTTTGTGGAGATGCTTCGCCGCTTCAACCTTTGGTTCAATATTTTTGATGAAGAGCGTTGCTTAGCCCTCGAAGAAAGTGCCCCTGAAGGCAATCCTTTTCTAGACGATCAGCTCATCATTTGTAGTACCGTTTTTTTGGCGGGTTCTGAAAAGCGCGCCCACCAAGCTATTACGGCCGATTGGGATATGCTGGTAGTGGATGAGGCCCATCATCTAGACTGGAGTGTCGATCAGGTGAGTCCGGCCTATGCTATCGTCGAACTTTTGAGCAAAGTGGCCAAGGGACTTTTGTTATTAACTGCTACGCCTGAGCAGTTAGGTATAGAGAGTCATTTCGCGCGCTTGCGCTTGCTAGATCCTGAGCGCTACGCTGACTTAGAAGCATTTAAAGCAGAGAGTCAAGACCATAAAGAAGTAGCAGATATAGTAGAGCAGCTTTCAGAGGGAAAGAACCTGAGCAAGCAGTCGCAAAAGCGACTAAAGGATCTCTTTGGCCCCGAACGTCTGGCGCTCCTACAACAAGGAGGAGAATCCGCCCGCCAAAACCTAATCGAGGACTTGCTAGATCAACATGGACCAGGTAGAGTAATTTTTAGAAATACGCGTTCCGCGATGAGCGGCTTCCCCCAAAGAAAGGCCCATCTATATCCTCTGGAAGCGAGCAAAAAGCCAGAACTTTGGCAGGAGCGCTTAGCCAAGGAATTTACCTTTGACATTGGGACTACTAAGCTCAAACGTGAGCAATTTTGGTTTGAGGAGGACCCTCGCATGGATTGGCTATTGGGGCTTTTGGATCAACTGGCGCCCGCAAAAGTCTTGCTTATTTGTCGTAGCAAAGCCAAGGCTTTAGCTATTGAGAAAGCTCTCCTACAACGCACTGCGCTTAATATTGGGGTATTTCATGAAGACCTCAGCATTGTTCAGCGAGACCGAAACGCAGCTTGGTTTGCCGAAAAAGAGGGCGCTAGAATATTGATTTGTTCTGAGATCGGTAGTGAAGGCCGAAACTTTCAATTTGCCCATCACTTGGTGCTCTTTGATCTGCCTAGGCAACCCGAATTATTGGAGCAACGCATTGGTCGTCTAGATCGCATCGGCCAGACGGTAGATATACAAATTCATGTCCCATTTATAGAGGGCAGTCCTCAGGAAGTGCTCGCCCAGTGGTACCACCAAGGCTTAAATGCTTTTGAAGAAAGCCAAGAAGGAGGCAACCAAATCGCCCAAATTTTTGGCGAACGTCTATTGGCGGCTACAGAGGCTACTGCTGCGCAGAACGATCAATTGGAATCTTTGATTAAAGAGACTGCAGCTTACAAACTAGAGCTAAAGCAGAGCTTTGCCCAAGGGCGAGATCGGCTTTTGGAGATGAACTCTTTCCGACCAGAGGTTTCCAATACTTTGATCGCGCAAATCAGAGGAGCAGATATAGATCCCAGCCTTGAAAATTTCCTTAATGGGATCTTCGAGCATTATAGAGTTGAGGTCGAAGATTTAGCGCCTCGCACTTACCTTTTGCATCCTTCTCGGATGACGCGAGAAGCCTTTCCCGCTATTCCTAGCGAAGGGATTTCCATCACTTTTGATCGAAAGAGAGCCCTCAGTCGTGAAGATATCAGTTTTGTGAGTTGGGATCACCCGATGGCCATCGGCGCGATAGACATGATCTTAAGTTTGGGCGCTGGAGCGGTTAGTTTTGGCGTTCTGCGCAGCGGAGGCTCACCTGCCATCTTGCTCGAATGCCTCTTCGTACTAGAAACCAGTGGCGGGCAAGAGATTCATGTAGACCGCTTTTTGCCTAGCACTCCCCTACGGATTGTGGTGGATCATAGTGGAGAGGATGTTAGTGATCTCTACCCTGACGCGAAACTAGAAGCCGGCTTGATC
>CAZHOC010001117.1:0-2677 GCA_964534295.1 uncultured Bacteroidia bacterium
AAGAAAAAAGTGAGAAACATGAGAGAAAAAGAGGAGAGAAGAGAAAAAGAAAGGAAGCAAAAGCAGAAGAGAAGACCTAAGCGAAAAGAACGTTGCCGAGGTGGTTTAAGGGTAAAAGAATCTTTCATCTAGGGGTAAAATTGTTTTAAACCGATTCGGTTTGGTAATGAACGGATGTACTGTGGAAAGGAAATATCGGAACGCCCATCGTTTACCCAAACGACAGTTCGCCCTATACCTACCATTTCCCTACCTTAAAATTGCCCTGATTAGCCCGAATTGACAACTGAGCTTACATATATGGTACAAACAACCGTATGAAATGCCGATAAATCGTAGCGTTTGGGATACTACGATGATCGTATGGAATTTTATTAAGAGAGAAGGTTGGTATTAATAAACATAAAGTCTAAATTTGCGACCTGTTTCACTAATAAAGATTTGTGGTTATATGCCAGTAAAATTGCGTTTAAGAAGACAAGGTCGTTCCAAGGCCCCTCACTACTCCATCGTTGCAGCCGATTCTCGTGCTCCTCGCGATGGCCGTTACATTGAGAAAATTGGTTATTACAATCCATTAACTGAGCCAGCTCAAGTTTACGTGGATCATAATGCGGCTATTAAGTGGCTTAGCACTGGTGCTCAGCCTACCAATACAGTTCGTTCACTCCTAAGACATACTGGTGTGACCGTAAAATTTGCCCTGCAAAAGCAAGGTAAAACTGAAGAAGAAATTGAAAAAATCTTCGGACGTTGGAGATCTGAAAAAGATGCCAAAAAGAAGAAAAAAGTAGTTTCCATCGACATTCACGGTAATCTTTTGGAACCTGTTCCAGAAGCGCCAGAAAAGAAAGTTGCTAAGCCAGCGCCAGTAGAAGAAGAGGCCCCTGCGGTTGAAGAAGCTCCTGCTGCTGAGGAAGCTGTTGAAGAAGTAGCTGCTGAGGCTGCAGTTGAGGAGGCTCCTGCCGAAGAAGCTCCCGCAGCAGAAGAAGCGCCTGCCGAAGAGGCAGCAGCTGATGAAGAAAAAGCAGAATAGTAATTTCTGCACTAATAAAATTATAGCGCAGAGTCGATCAAAAATTCGGCTCTGCGTTTTTTTCATTCACTCAATATGGAAAGGAAAGATTGCGTAGAACTAGGCTATATCGCAAAGGCCCATGGCCTAAGAGGTGAGGTAAAGGCTGTTTTTGACGTTCATAATCTTAGAGAATACCGCAAAGAAGAGGGCTTCTATCTCGCCAAGAAAGGAGAACCCCTAACATTTCACAAATTGGAGGTATTTCGCATCAAGGAGAAGGGCAACGCTATCCTAAAATTCGAAAATTGTGATGATCGAGATGCCTCAGAAGCACTTCGTTCACATACGATATTCTTTCCAACGGAGGAGCTTGCGCCTCTACCCGA
Organism: uncultured Bacteroidia bacterium; assembly: GCA_964534295.1. Classification (GTDB taxonomy): domain Bacteria; phylum Bacteroidota; class Bacteroidia; order J057; family J057; genus JBCAWW01. The sequence continues at coordinate 1,405 of CAZHOC010001117.1, forward strand.
TGGACAGTTCTACTTTTACCAAATTGTTGGCTACGAGGTAGAGGATCAAAAACATGGATCTATCGGTACCGTAACAGGCACCTATGACGGGCATGCTCAAGATGTCCTTGCTATTAATTACAAGGGCTTTGAGGTATTAGTTCCTATGACTCATGAATTCGTCCTGCGAGCAGACCATGAACAAAAAAAGATGTTTACAGCCATCCCTGATGGCTTATTAGAAGCCTATACCGAGGAAAAAAACTAAGCTAATCCTCCTTTTCTAGCCGCTCTCTGTAGGCCTGCAATTCTGCGCGACGTTCATCATCTACTTTAGGATAATGCATATCCATCGCTTTTAGATGGTCTGCTATTACCTGCGAAACAATCAAACGCATATTCTTTTTATCATCAGCAGGGATCACGTACCAAGGAGCGTGCGGAGCGGCTGTAGCACGAATCATATCTTCGTAAGCCTGTTGATAATCATCCCAATAGCCACGCTCTTTTACGTCTGCCTCAGAAAACTTCCAATTTTTTGCCGGTTCATCGATTCGTGCGAGGAAACGCTGCTTCTGTTCTTCTTTGGAAACATGAAGAAAGAATTTGACTACATGAATTCCATTGCGATGAGCATACTGCTCTAAATTCTTAATATCAGTATAACGCTCTTCCCAGACCTGGTCAATATCTTTTATATGCTCCTTAGGAATACGCTGATATTTGGTCAAAATCTCTGGGTGAACCTTAACCACAAGTACCTCTTCATAATAGCTGCGATTGAAGACCCCAATGCGTCCGCGTTGCGGCAGACATTTACTGGTCCGCCACATAAAATCGTGGTCTAGTTCCTCGCTAGAGGGTTTTTTAAAGGAAAAGATCTGTAAACCATGTGGATTGACGCCCGTCAAAACATGCTTAATGGTGCCATCTTTACCTGCAGCATCCATCGCTTGAAAGACTAACAAAAGGCCATAACGATCATGAGCATACATCATATTTTGTAGCTCATTGATTTCTTCTCTAAAATCTTCTAGTTGGTCTTTGTAATCCTTCTTGCCGTCGTAGAGTTCCTCTACTTTGGTGGGGGCATCTTTAATGGAAAATTTCTTGTCGCCTTTGTAGGCAAAATCACTATAATCGATCTTTTTGCTCATCTGTTGTCCTTTAAGGCAATATACAATATCCCTTTTTTCAAAAAAATTATGCTTTTCGTCAAACAATTTTAAACCACAGCGAGTTAGAAGAACATATTAATTAGCAATAGTAGTAGTGTGTCTTTCATAGGAATGAC
>CAZHOC010001118.1:0-2674 GCA_964534295.1 uncultured Bacteroidia bacterium
CATTCAGTGAGCCCATGTTTCTTCACCGCTGCTGGTGCTGCTGTACCTATTCGGGTCCCAAGCCACGTCGAAGCACACCAGTACAACCGGCAGCGTCAAAAAGTCTCATTCTACCGCTACCGCAATTCTTGCCGTACGTGGGGTCTTAAGAAATAGCGTAGTAGTTGGCTCCATTTTTATTATTTTTAATCTGCTGACTATGTTTAAACTCTACTAAAGCTGCTTTATGTTTCGAATAATCGGTTTTTTCTGCCTTCTATGTTTTTCTATCAATCTTTGGGGACAACAAAATCCCTTTGCTAACATTGCCACCCAAGATGGCGCAGCCGACTGGTATATAACCCATGATGCCACTCAGCTAAATACGCAAGAATTTCTTTCTCAATTTCCACAATTATTGGGAATGAGCGAGGATGATCAGCTAGTCTTATTTGATCAAAGGTATGATGAGATGGGTTTTAGCCATTCCTATTACCAGCATTTTCACAAAGGCTATTGGGTAGAGCATTCTTTATTGGCCATACATAGTCGGGCCGGTCGCGTTGAGAGCTTCAATTATTTTTTACCACCTTGTGGAACGCTTGTCCCTAGTGTAAGGATTAGCGAAAAACAGGCAATAGCAGCCGCCAAAGAGGAAATCGCCGCCCAAGAGTACTTATGGGAGGTGGCGTTTTTCGAAGAAATGATCAAAGACATCAAAAAGAAGCCAGAAGCGAGTTTCTTTCCAGAGCCTGAATTGATGTGGGTGGATACAGACTTCAAATGGGAAACTCCAGAATATGTGCTCGCCTATAAAATGGAAGTATTTACCGCACAGCCTCATGGTTCTTGGCAAATTTATATTGATGCCAAAACGGGTGCCTTCATCAAAAAACTGAATACCCTCCACACCATGGACAGTGAAGGCATAGCAGAAACCCGCTATAGTGGCACGAGATCCATTATCACAGATTCTACGGGCACTGACTTTCGTCTGAGAGATTATAGTCGTGCTTCAGGCGGTATTGAAACCTATGACCTAAATAACAGCACCAATCTCAATAATGCCGTCGATTTTACAGACGACGATAACTATTGGAACAATGTCAATGCCGACTGGGACGAGGTGGCCACAGATGTCCACTGGGGTACCGAGATGGCCTATGATTACTTCTTCCAACGCTATGGCAGAGATGGATATGATGGTCAAGGGACCCTGATCCCGTCCTTTGTGCATTATGGCCCCAAAAGCGGGCAAAATGCCTTCTGGAATGTTTACTATGCGGCTTACTCAGACGTGAGTGGCAATCCTTATGTCGGTTCGGATGTAGTTGGGCATGAGTTTACTCATGGGGTCATTCGTAACTCTCTGGGCAATTTGATCTATATCGACGAATCTGCCTCTATCAATGAGGGTTATGCCGATATCTTTGGTAATTGCGTGCAACACTTCGCTGACTCTACTCAATTTAGCTGGGAAGTCGGAGAAGATGCTACTGCCTTTCGTTCCATGTCTAACCCTAGCTCAATATTTGGCTTGGGATCATTGCATCCAGATACTTATAAAGGAAACGGATGGTACACCGGAGATCTAGACAATGGCGGGGCGCATCAAAACAGTACCGCATTTAGCCATTGCTTTTACCTCGTAGCCGAAGGAGGTACTGGCACCAATGACAATGGAGACAGCTATCAGGTTACAGGAGTGGGTATCGACAAAGCAGGGGCAATTTTCTATCGTATGCTCAATACCTATCTCTTGCCTACGGCTCAGTTTGAAGATGCCTGGCGGGCGGCTATTCGCTCCGCAGAAGACCTATATGGCGCTTGCTCGCCTGAAGCCATTGCTACGAATAATGCCTGGTATGCCATTGGCTTTGGCGATCCCATTACAGATGATGACTTTACGGTTTTAGAAGTTCAATCTCTAGGTAACTGTGGCCTAGGGGATGCCGAGCAGTTTAGCATAAACATCAAATTTAATGGCTGCAATAGCATTGCTGCGGGGACTTCCTTCCAAGTGGCGCTTTTCCAGCAAATCCCCTTCAATTCGTTCATCGAAACCCACACCTTGGCCAATGATCTCAATGGAGGCGAGGTGTTTACTCATACCTTTAGCAGTACCGTCGATCTGAGTGGTTTGCAAGACAATAAGCTTTTTGCCCGCGTCATTTATCCTTCTGACCCAATCACAGATAATAACCTATCCCCTACCCTCGAGGTCAAACAGGTTTATTCCGTTTCTGAACAGCTAATCGACTTTGAGCAAACGAGCTGGGCCGATAGTGTTTTGCTGCTGAGTGGCGATCGTTCTTCTACCTTTGTTAATAATTCCGTTGGAAATGGTGGTGGCTTCGGGATTGTGATGGAAGGCAGCGGATCGGTCAATTATCGTTTGGTAGATGCATTTCCGCTTTGGGGTGGTCCAGCTGTAGATGTTTTTGACTTCAACCCAGAGTATTTCAATCAAGCTTGTATCTGCGTGGATGCAACTGATATGCAAACCGTCAACCTAAGCTTTGATCGCAGGCAAATATTCTCAACCCAACTAGCAGGCGCACTAAATAGTCAATATCCCAATCCCAGTGATAGCTTGATTTCGAGTCGGGTCAAGAACGTGCGATTGATGAATGATGACCAAGAAAGCGACCGTCACAATGCCCGGACTCCACAGAGAGATACATGAACCACACAC
>CAZHOC010001119.1:0-968 GCA_964534295.1 uncultured Bacteroidia bacterium
TGTCCTAGCCGATGGTTGCTATGAATTGTCGAGCAACTTTGTGGTCATCTTCCGTGACTCAGTTGCTGGGGTTATGGTTTCTACTCAAATGGGAGCGGATACGGTAAATATCTGCTTGGGTGGATCACCAGAAGCTATGCGCTTCGATAGTACAGCTACCTTTGGTACCAACTTCCAATATGTAGTTACCGACAATATGGGTAACATCCTCGGCCTACCTCCAGGCGATATGGTTGACTTTAGCGGCGCTGGTCCTGGTGAATGCTGGGTATGGGGCTTGAGCTATACCGGTAACCTTACTGCCATGATGGGCGACAATGCGACTATGGTTGATCTAGCCGACGGTTGTTATGAGCTCTCTTCCAACTTCGTGGTTGTCTTCCGTGATTCGATCGAAGGCGGTATGGTACAAAGCGAAGAAGGATCTGATACGCTATTGGTCTGCTACAGCGGAGGTACTTCTCTAGTCTATGCCTTTGATAGCACAGGAACCACAGGTGCCAACTTCAACTATGTGGTAACGGATACTGCTGGTAACATCCTCGGTCTTCCACCTGCAGATATGGTTGACTTCGGTGGCGCTGGTCCAGGTGAATGCTGGGTTTGGGGTCTAAGCTACAATGGTGAATTGACCGCTATGATGGGCGACAACGCCCTTACGACTGATCTAGCAAGCGATTGCTTCGAACTCTCCTCTAACTTCATAGTAGTGCTTAGAGATAGCACTGGCGCGCCTTGTGCGACGGCTATAGACGATGAGCTCGATCTCCAAAGCTTCCGCCTCTATCCGGTACCCGCTCAGGATCAGGTAATTGTAGAATTTGAGCAAAGCAATACTCAAAATCTCGATGCTCGTCTGATCTTGATTGATGCAGCAGGCAGACAAATCAGTAATACTGCTCTCCAGGCAGGTGCCGGACAGCAAGTACGCGAAGAAATCAATTTGCAGGGCTTGGCTAAAGGAGTTT
>CAZHOC010001119.1:978-2674 GCA_964534295.1 uncultured Bacteroidia bacterium
GTACTACGTATCACTTCTGCAGAAGGTCATCTCAACAAAAGATTCATCAAGTTATAATTTGAGAAATTTGGTTAAGGGCCTCCCAGCAATGGGGGGCTTTTTTTTGTTTTGGATTACCGCTGCGCGGAACGCTTATTCGATTTGTTGAAGGGAAGAGTTTTTGAATTGTTGATTGGATTGCAATAAAGAAGCATTAGATAGAGCGGAACAATTCAAAAACTCAACAGACCAACAATTCAACAAATAGGCCAAGCGTTCTGCGAAGCAGGCCTAAAACAAATACGGTATCACAAACTGATAAAAGAGCACCAAAAGCCCGATTGCAACTAAATTGAGGAGAAAGCCTGCCCTTGCCATTTCATGGACTTTGATATGGCCGCTGGCAAAAACAATCGCATTAGGCGGGGTAGCCATTGGGAGCATAAAAGCACAGCTCGAAGCCATCGCAATGGGGATCAACAAATGAAGCATATCCATGTCCAAGCCAATCGCAATACCGGCGATTACCGGCGCAAATATGGCTACCAAAGCGACATTGCTCATCAATTCTGTCATGAAGAGCATAATCGAAATCAAAATCGCTCCCACTAGCAAAAGACTGATCCCAGCGTTCTGTGAAACAGCATCCCCTATCAGCTCGATAATGCCTGCCTTGGACATCGCACTAGCTAGGGCTAATCCTCCACCAAACAATATCAAGATGCCCCAAGGCAGCTTCTGAGTATCAGCCCAAGTCAAACTAAACTCTCCTTGGTTGAACTTAAACGGGATGGCAAAAAGCGAGAAGGCCGCCAACATACTAATCCCGGCATCGGTGAAATGTAAAAAGTCAAACCACTCATTGAGATAGACTCGCAGGATCCAGAGTAGCATCGTAATCACAAAGATGATGATCACACGCCGCTCAGTCCTTCTAATGGGCCCTAATTTCTTTAACTCTGTCTCGATCAGCGATTTAGAATCTTCTCTTTTGCCAAGACGATTGGGGTAAATCCACTTAACCATAATCCAATAACTCACCCCTATTAGGATGCTACTAAAGGGCACGCCCATGATCATCCAATTCAAAAAGGAGAGCTGGAGCTGATATTCATTCTCCACAAATCCCACCATGACAGTATTGGGCGGTGTCCCGATGATCGTCGCGATGCCGCCAATATTGGCTGCATAGGCAATCCCCAGCATAATGCTCAACGCAAAGTTGCGGTCACCTTTGGTAAAGCCATCTTCATCATTAATAAGCAAATGGATCACCGACAATGCAATGGGCAGCATCACAACTGTCGTGGCCGTATTGCTGATCCACATACTCAAAAATGCCGTGGCAATCATAAAGCCCAATATGACTCGATCGGGACTAGTACCGGTTACTTTGATGATGGTAAGGGCAATTCGCTTGTGGAGATCAACCTTTTCTAGGGCCAAGGCCATGACAAAGCCCCCAAAAAACAGAAAGATGATTGGGCTGCCATAACTGCCCGCTACCGTTTTGATGTCTGCGATACCCAATAAGGGAAAGAAGGTCAATGGAATAAGCGCCGTTACAGAAATAGAAACTGCTTCGGTAATCCACCAAATAATCATCCAGGCGGCTATCGCTACCACCTGGTCGGCAGCCTCGCTGATAAGGATACTAGGAAAGTTGTAGAGGAGCAAAAACAAGCATGGTCCAAGGATGAGGCCGAGCTTTTGGTAG
>CAZHOC010001120.1:0-2672 GCA_964534295.1 uncultured Bacteroidia bacterium
ATTGCGGAAGTAGTGTTCCGCATCAGCAGGATATAAAGTAATTAGAATATCTTTTTTTGCCAAGCAGAAAGCGGCCTTTATTTCAATTCAGACAGGTTCTTAATAAGGTGATCGGGCTGTGCGTCCAAATGATCAAGCGTTCCACCGAAGTGGTCTAACCAACAAACATGAAAGCCAAAAGATTTTGCACCTGCTACGTCCCAAGTATTAGAGGACACAAAGACGATTTCTGATGCTTCAAAGCCGAGCCCTTTTCTAGCCATTTCATATACCCTTGGGTCAGGTTTGTAATGCTTCACGGTATCAACACTGTAGATAGCCTGAAAATAACTTTTGATTTTTGAGTTATTGACCGCTGCTAGCAGCATAGCTTCATCTGCATTGGACAAAATGGAAAGGGAAAAGCGTTCGGCAAGGCCGGGAAGCTGAGAAAGCACCGAATCATATGCTGCCAAATCATAATAGCCTTGCACCAAATCTTCTTTAACTGCATCTGTCAACTTAATGTCCAAAGATTCGCAAGCAAAACTCAAAGCTTCTGCTGTCACCACAGAAAAGGGCTCATACTTTTGCATCAAGGCTCGCAGCCAGGTGTATTCGAGTTGTTTACGGCGCCAAATAGCATTGATATCTGCTGCCTGATCACCGAAGTGTTTGGATAGTCTCTCCGTCAAAGTGCGGACATCGAATAGCGTACCGTAGGCATCAAATAAAATCGCTTTGATCGTTGGGGGCAGCATGTACTTGAATTTAGAAGGTGGATTGTATTATTTCGGGCTAATGAAAATAAGTATAAATCCCGCAATAAAGCAGGCCTGTCCACAGATGCGATTGCTGTGTCTTGAAGCGAGCGTTACAATAGAGGCGACCCAGGCCGATCTTTGGGCCAAAATTGAAGCCACCACTAATAGTAAGGCAGAGATGGCCATGGAGACTATCAAGGATATTCCTGCTATAGCCGCTTCGCGGAACGCTTATAAAGCATTGGGCAAAGCCCCTTCACGCTACAGGCTTTCAGCAGAAGCACTACACCGGCGTATCGTCAAAGGCACTGGTTTATATCAAATCAGCAATGTGGTCGAAATCATCAATCTGACTTCCTTGATTAGCGGCTTTTCGATTGGAGGATATGATGCCGATAAAATTGAAGGGGATGTAGCTTTATCTCTAGGACTGGCCAGCGATGATTATGACGCCATTGGGCGTGGTAAACTGAATATTGAGAATTTGCCGGTTTTTAGAGATCAAAAAAGTGCCTTTGGTAGCCCAACCAGTGATTCGACTCGCACTTGCATTACCAATGAAACACAGCGGATTTTATTGATATTCCTAGATTTTGCTAGTGATGAAGCGGTTTTTGCCGCAGCAGAGCAATGTAAGGACCTATTAATAGCTCACGCAGCAGCCCAAAATATTCAATTGCACACTGTCATATAATCTCGACACACTTGGTAGTTAATGTGGTGTGTTTATTAGTCCGAAGTCGGAAATATTAAGCAGACAAGCTACTTTTATCATGCAGGAAGAATTAAGATTCTAACTTCCTGAAACTTTTTTCTTTTTGGACCGTGCAACCCTAGTGCAGCCCCCTTGTCTTTAACCCAAACAAAAACTGATTTGCCATGAGTAAGTATTCATCTACTTTTAAGCTTGGGCTCTTGTTAATGCTTCCTATTATCCTTATGAGTTGTCGTAAGGAGGTGCCTAAACCACAAGTTCCTTCCGATTATATTATTACGATTCAAAACGAATTTGTCACTCAGCCTGCCAAGGTCTCAGTCTTCTTTAAAGTAGAAACTGAAAAGGGCGATCCAGTACCAGGCTTAGTTGAAAATAACTTCATCATTTACGAAAAAGGTCGTAACGATGAAGCTCGCAAAGAGATTTCAGAATTTGAGGCAGAGCGCCGTATTTCTGACAATGACCAAATCTTTGCTTACAGTACAATTCTTTTGCTCGACCTTTCTGGTTCTGTAACCAGCTCTAGCCTCGCCGAACTCAAAGAAGCTTCTAAAAGCTTTGTAGACGCGATCATGCCTCCGGGTGCTAGTGAGTCCTATTATATGGGCATCTGGTGGTTTGATGGCGAAGATGTGCTACACCCATTGGTACCTTTCACTACTGACGCTACCGTACTAAAAGCGGGTATTGATGGGGTTACCACCAATATCTCCAGCGATAACTCTACCGACCTTTACGGCGCAGTTATCAAAGGTACTCAGATCGCTACTGATGAGCTTTCTACCAACAAACAAAAAGGTATTCTAGCCGCTTCTTCTGTGGTTGTCTTTACCGATGGTACCGATCAAGCGGGTCGTTATGCCAAGTCAGCTGCACTAAACTCTATCGACGCTACCAATGCAGACATGAGCTACTTTAGCATCGGTCTTGGTTCTGAGATTGACGAAGAAGTGCTGCGCGACATTGGGATAAATGGCTTTGCTTACGCAGACGACAACACCAAACTAGTTGAGAAATTTCAAGAGATTGCTGGCCTAGTTTCTGCGGAAGCCAACAGCTACTATCTCTTCGAATATTGTAGTCCAAAACGTGATGGCAGTGGCACCAATGAGCTTACCATCCGTGCCTTCAAAGGTCAGCAGGCTGGCGAAGAGACTACTACCTTCAATGCCACCGGATTTTCCGGAGGTTGCAGCCTTTAATAGTTGTTA
>CAZHOC010001121.1:0-2670 GCA_964534295.1 uncultured Bacteroidia bacterium
CCTGCACTGAGCACTGTATTCAAAATTGGATATTCTTTAAGCCTTCTGCTCTGGCATTTTGCACGAACTGATACCAAAAAGGCGATATAGTGGGCAAGTGCCTACTAAACTCGTCAGTACAAAGATGCCCGCTACTGCCCCTAGGATCAGTGCCACGGTACCACTAATTACATTTGTAGCAAATAAAACTACTACAGCTACGGCGATCAGGACTCTAATGATCCGATCGATGTTTCCCATATTTTTTGTCATAACATTTGGGCTTTAAGTTTAGTTCTAAAGTATAGGCTCTGTCGATAAGTTTCCGTGACTTTGATCACAAAGAGCGAAAACTTTTTTCAGCACAGTCGTATGAACAGCACGGGTGAATGTGGCTTTAAAATCAAAGGCCATAAATCTAATCCCATTTTAACGTGGGATTAATCTCCCTCTAAAAATTTGTTTTGACCTTTGCACCTCTAAAATAGCTAGCATTTTTATGGCCGAAACCAATGTTCCGCTACGCCCCTTAAACCGCTTCTTGCGCCTTCTGGCCAATGATAAGAAGGAAATGGGGCTTTTGTACATTTATGCCATTGCCACTGGTATCATCAACCTGTCCTTGCCTTTGGGGATTCAGGCTATTATTGGCTTTACTCTCGCCAATGAGCTGAGTTCTTCATGGGGGATTTTGGTTGCTATCGTGACCCTAGGAACTCTCTTAGCAGGGGCCCTACTGATCATGCAAAGAGCCATCGTGGAGCGAATACAACAAAGTATCTTCGCTCGCGCCTCTTTCGAATTTGCATACCGTATCCCTCGCCTAAGGAGAGAAGCATTGATGAAGTATTATCCGCCAGAACTGGTAAACCGCTTTTTTGATACCCTAAATCTTCAAAAAGGCCTTCCAAAGATCCTGGTCGATTTCATTACTGCAGTATTGCAAATCGTGTTTGGGATGCTGCTACTTTCATTCTACCATCCTCTTTTCGTATTCTTTGGTCTAGGCCTACTGCTACTTCTAGTCTTGATTATCCGTCTTACGGGCAATCCTGGTTTACAATCGAGTCTGAACGAATCGGACTATAAATACAAAGTTGCACATTGGTTGGAGGAGATTGCTCGTACCCTGAGTACTTTCCGCTTGGCTGGTCGTTCTGATCTCGCGCTGCGCCGAACGGACGATCTTGTGTGCCACTACTTAAGTGCCCGGAAAAAGCACTTCCGTATTCTCGTCTTCCAATACAGCAGTATCATCATCTTCAAAACGATCATTACTGCGGCACTATTGATCCTTGGTAGTGTACTCCTTATTCAACGAGAAATCAATATCGGTCAATTTGTCGCTTCTGAGATCGTAATCATCTTGATCATTAACTCGGTTGAGAAGCTAGTAATGAGTGCTGATACTGTATATGATGTATTGACTGCCACAGCAAAACTCGGTAAGGTAACTGATCTACCTCTGGAAGATGTCAGCCATGTATCAGAAGGTGACATCCTTCCTGCAGGACAGGGGATGGCCATCCGTATGCAGAACCTCTCTTTTACTTACCCAGACGATAATTTACCCGCCTTACATGACCTCAATGTCAATATTAAGCCGCAAGAGAAAATATGTGTAATGGGCCCCAATGGCTCTGGCAAAACCCTCCTGCTCAATATTGTCTCCGGTCTATATGAGCAATTAGATGGTATTCTGACCTATGAAGGCATACCGCGAGGAAGCTTTGATCCCTTTACTTTGCGAGACCATGTCGGAGACTGTCTCAGTCAGCAAAAACTATTCAAAGGCACGATCAGAGAAAACCTCACCATGGGTAAGCCTTATGTTAGAGATGAAGACATCCGCTGGGCGCTTGATAGCCTGCGCTTAACGGACTTTATCCAATCTCTGCCCAAGGGCTTGGAGACTGAAATTGTCCCCGAAAGTAGCCGTTGGCCACAAAGTATCGTTCGCAAATTGATCTTAGCACAAGCGGTTTCTCAAAAACCAAGACTGCTTGTTGTTGATAATCTATTTACGGCTCTTGAGCCTGAAGAAAGACGCCATATCGCCGACTTCTTAGCTCAAACCCCACTTTGGACATTGATCGTGGTTTCACACGAGCCCTACATGGCCCACCAGTGTGATCGCGTCCTTCTTTTGGATAATGGAGAGCTAGTTGCAGATGCTCCCTACCCTGAATTGGAAGCTAACCCTATCATTAATCGCTTGATCGCCTAATGATAAACCTGCTTTCTCTTTTCGTGTACAGCTATTCTTCACAACAACAATCTTTCACGACATAATGCTCAATATCAGTCCAAACACCATCCAAGGAGCCGTCAACCAAGAGGACTTTCACTCTTTTGATAAAGTGCTCGATCCGCGTGCGGCTCGATACCTGGCGCGTTGGTTTTCCGCCTTACTGATTTTAGTAATTATACTTCTCTTTCTCCCTTGGACCCAAAATGTAAGGGGTACCGGTCGTACTATTCCTTTGCAACCAAGTCAACGTCCTCAAACGGTCAATTCAACCATTGACGGACGAATAGAAGCCTGGTTTGTAAATGAAGGTGACACCATCGCCAAAGGTGATACCATTGCTTACCTCTCAGAGGTAAAAGATGCCTACTTTGACCCCAACCTCATCAAGCGTACCAATGAGCAATTGGTGGCTAAGCGTTCTGCCGCAGATGCATATCAAT
>CAZHOC010001122.1:0-306 GCA_964534295.1 uncultured Bacteroidia bacterium
GAAATCAAAGATACAGGGATCAGTTTAGATCGCTTTGAGCGGATTATGAAGCGAGACGGCTGGCACATCAATGCCCGGACGATATTTCTCTTTAACCCAATATACAAGTATAAATTTGGGCTTAAGCCTCGCAAACAGGCTAATTTTATCGCGAATATCCCTTTTGTGCGCAACTTTGTCAGTACAGCGGGATGGTATCTCGTAGAACCCAAAAATTAGGTTGTACGAAGTTGGATCAGTTTGTAACTTAGCCCCGTTTTCTACGAAACCATAGCCTCGGTAAATGGACCTTTTAATCAACGCATT
>CAZHOC010001122.1:320-2669 GCA_964534295.1 uncultured Bacteroidia bacterium
ATCTTGACGGCGGCTGCTTACACAGTATATTTGGAACGTAAGGTTGCTGCTTTGATTCAGCAGCGTAAAGGCCCCAACCGTGTGGGACCTTTTGGCCTTTTGCAGCCTTTGGCTGACGTTATTAAGCTTTTGCTTAAAGAGGATATCGTTCCAGCTCAGGCCGATAAGTTTATTCACTTTCTCGCGCCGATCATTTCTGTATTGATCGCCTTGATTACCATGGCGGTGATTCCATTTGCCTATGTACCGGGTATGGAGTTTACAGAGCCATCAGGTGGTTGGTTAGTAATCGCGGATGTCAACATTGGTATCTTATATGTACTAGCGATTACTTCGATTGCCGTTTATGGGGTAACCTTAGCGGGTTGGTCTTCTAACAGTAAGTATGCATTGATTGGTGGTCTACGTGCTTCGGCGCAAATGATTAGCTACGAATTGGCATTAGGCCTTTCTGTAGTGAGTGTAATCTTGCTTACCAATGCGACTTATGTAGCCCCAGAAGGTATGGTAGCAGAGTATGTTAAGCCGGGCGCTATTGTAGAAGCACAACGCGGAGTATGGAATATGTTCCGCAATCCACTAGGATTTTTAATTTTTGTTGTCTGTGCGTTTGCCGAAGCCAACCGTTCACCCTTTGACTTAGTCGAGGCGGCAGGAGTTGGTAGGAGGTTTCCACACAGAATATAGTTCCATGAAGTTTGCATTATTCTTCGTGGCTGAATACTTGCACGTGATCATCGCTTCCATGCTCATCACTACGCTGTTCATGGGCGGTTACTTGGTTCCGTTCGAAGGCTTGCTTGGAGCGGCTGAATGGTCGGAGACAACACGTCTTCTGGCTGGCTTAGGGGCCTTCCTTATCAAGACTACCTTCTTTGTGTTTGTCTTTGTATGGGTCCGTTGGACACTTCCACGCTTCAAGTACAACCAGCTAATGGATATTGGCTGGAAGCGTTTCCTTCCCTTATCACTCGCAAATCTCATGTTGGTAGCGGTAGGCGCAGCCATTTATATCATGATGACCTCTGAGGGTGCAGGGCTTGCAACTTTGCAGCCTTAATTGCGTTGTTAAGGAGAAAGATTTTCTGTTTATTAACCCTTTCCTGACATCTTGACAGGCAATCTTTGCTTGGCACGGTTACGGCAATGGTTAGGATGCCGTCCTATCCTATTTTTCTTAGCAACAATATGGAATCCAACTTTTCAGATAGAGTTAAAGACGTCATATCCTACAGCCGAGAGGAAGCCATCCGCTTGGGCCATGATTATATTGGTCCAGAGCATTTATTGCTTGGCTTGATCCGTGAGGGAGAAGGATTGGCGATTACTTTGTTGCTCAATCTCAACGTCGACTTGTCTCAACTTAAGAAGGCAATCGAAAATGCAGTAAGAGGTACAGTTACCAGTATTAACCTGACAAACTTGCCGCTTACACGACAAGCAGAAAAAGTATTAAAAATCACCAGATTGGAAGCAAAATTGCTTAAAAGTGGTGTAATAGGTACTGAACATCTACTTCTGTCGATCTTGAGAGAAGAGAACAATGTAGCCGCTCAAATCTTATCACGCTTTGGTGTTACCTATGATATTGTTCGAGCAGAGCTCGAGCAGAGTGACGAAGTAAGCTCCCCACGTATGTCTGTAGCAAATGAACCACCTGAATCACCCGAGATGAATCAACCCGGAGAACGGCCTCGCAAGCCATCCAAATCTAAAACCCCTGTTCTTGACAATTTTGGTCGCGACCTCACCAAGGCCGCAGAAGAAAATAAACTAGATCCTATTGTCGGTAGGGAAAATGAAATCGAACGTGTGGCTCAGATCTTGAGTCGTCGTAAGAAAAACAATCCTGTACTTATTGGTGAGCCTGGCGTTGGTAAAACAGCCATCGCTGAAGGTCTTGCTTTACGCATTATACAACGTAAGGTAAGCCGCGTGCTTTACAACAAAAGGGTGGTAACACTTGATATCGCCTCTCTAGTTGCTGGTACTAAGTATCGTGGTCAATTTGAAGAGAGAATGAAGGCTGTTATGGCCGAGCTGGAAAAATCACCAGATGTAATCCTCTTTATCGATGAGCTTCATACTATCGTTGGTGCTGGTGGTGCTTCTGGTTCACTAGACGCTTCTAACATTTTCAAACCAGCGCTTGCGCGTGGTGAGATTCAATGTATCGGTGCTACTACGCTTGATGAGTATCGCCAGTACATTGAAAAAGATGGTGCCTTAGAACGTCGCTTCCAGAAGGTAATGGTAGAACCTACTACGGTAGAAGAAACCATGATCATCCTACAAAACATCAAGTCTAAGTACGAAGATCACCACAATGTCAATTATACGCCTGAAGCT
>CAZHOC010001123.1:0-2667 GCA_964534295.1 uncultured Bacteroidia bacterium
AATAGGAAACCAAAGCCTTGTGGTAAACTGGCCAATTGCTTATCGTCAAAAGTGTGATGCACGATCCCCATGGGCACATAGGCAATCTCATGGAGCAAATCAGCTAGTTGAGGTTCCACTTCTCTAAATAGCTCGCCTTGATGGGCTGGTAAAGAAGAAACGAGATACAAACAACGATAGCTTTCGATTTGGCCATTTCGTTCGCAGCTAACAACATAGCCTTGATCTTCTTTTTCAATTTTGAGGACCTTTCTATCCAAAAGAACCCGATTTCCTAAGCGTTGCGCAATAGCCCTTGGCAAGAAATCCATGCCTTCTTTGAAGCTGACGATCTTGCGGCCCTGCCCAGATTTTTGTTGTTGTTTGATCCCTTGGAATAGTGAACCATACTCCGCCTCCCACTGAATGAGCTGGGGGAAAACAGCTTGCATTTCGAGGCTTTCTGGCTTGCCTGCGTAAATCCCTCCAATCACCGGATTGAGAAGGTATTCATAGTTTTCGCGACCTAATCGTCTGATAAAAAAGTCTGCGACCGTCTCGCCAGCAGGGGATTTAGACTTGATAAATGGTTCTCTTATCAATCTTAGTTTAGCCTTGGTACTCAATAGCTTTGAGCCAAACAAAAACTTTAGGCTCGGTGCGACCTCATGGATTTGATTGTTGCGCGCAATGAAGCGTTTGGGGGCATGGATAGTCGCATTGATCAGGGCATCATCGATCTCCAATTCCTTGATCAAATCAGCTACCGCTTGATGAGAAGCCATAGAATTTGCCCCTCGCTCAAAAATAGAGTTTGCTGCATGATGGCTATAGATCGCCCCGCCTACCCTAGCGTTTTGCTCTAACAGAGTGACTTGTCTACCCGCTTTCATGAGGGCATAAGCCGCGCTCAAGCCACTAATCCCTCCCCCTAACACAAGAAATTCGGTCTTAATTTCAGGCATGCACCTTTTCTTCTTCAGCCCAGGTTTTGATGTAATCCGCAAGCAGATGTACCCAAGGGTCCTGATCGTTGAGACAAGGAATCATTTTGAAGGCTTCCCCCCCCGATTCTAAGAATGACTCTTGGCCTTCCATGCCGATTTCCTCTATCGTCTCCAGACAATCAGAGACAAAAGCCGGGCAAACTACTGCCAGATTTCTCACGCCTTTTTCGGGCAGTTCTTCCAAGGTTTTGGCGGTATATGGCTTTAGCCATGGATCAGGTCCTAAGCGACTTTGAAAGGCAACGGTATATTTTTCTTCTGGAATTTCGAGATACTTTGCAACTAGCTTGGAGGTTTCTATCACTTGATGCCGATAGCATACTGATTGCGCCTCTGGACAGCTTTTATCACAGCAATCGCCGGATTTCAGGCAATGCTTTTTCGTTACATCTCCCTTTTTGATATGGCGTTCGGGTACCCCGTGATAACTAAACAAGAGATGATCGTAGCCTTCGGGCAAGTGAGGTCTGATCGATTCACCAAGCACGGAAATATAGTTCTCCTCATTATAGAAAGGAGGTAGGACAGCCATCTTTAATTGAGGAAAATGTTCCTTCTTCACCTCTTCTGCCTTCACCACTACGGTCTCGTAAGAGGACATCGCATAATGTGGATACAAAGGAATAAGCAATACTTCTTCTAGATTTGGGGCCAAAGCCAAAAGCGATTCGAATCCCTCTTTGATAGACGGATTGCCATATCGCATGCCCAATCCAATGGGCATGGGGACTTCTTTGGCCAGTTTTGCTTGGACCCGCTTACTGATCACAATCAAAGGAGAACCTTCCTCCCACCAGATTTTTTTATATGCCTTAGCGGACTTAGGAGGGCGTGTATTGAGAATGATGCCTTGCACCAAAAATTTGCGGAGCCAAAGCGGGAGATCGATTACCCGTTCGTCCATCAAAAATTCGTTGAGATAAGGCTTTACATCTTTTACTTCATAAGAATTAGGAGATCCTAAATTGACCAAAAGGATCCCTTTTTTTGCCTGATTAATTGACATATTGAAAGCAGTGATTTTTTGTATTTAGCGGAGAGACATGAGGTATTTCTTGGGAGTTACGCCAAATTGGCGCTTGAAAGCCACGATAAAATGGCTTGGATTACTGTAGCCGATTTTATCACTAACCTCATTTACTCGTAGGTTTTGTTGATCTAATAGTTTGCGGGCTACCTGCATTTTGTACTCGCCTAGATGCTGGTAGACGGATTTGCCATAAATATTTTTAAAGCCCACTTTAAGTTGATATTCATTGAGCCCGATTTCTTTTGCAAGGTCTTTGAGGGGAGGAGGATTTAGCATCCGATCTTGGATGATCTGTTTGGCCAGGCGGATTTTGCTTACCTTGTTTTCGTCTAATAAGAAAGGGCAGCGGTCGCCATCCTCATCCTCAGATTGGTGGAAGTAAAAACTCAATATCTCCAAAGCCTTGGCTTGAAAGTAGAGTGTTTCATTACTCGGGATATGAGCCGCATTGAGCAATTGGCTCAAAACCATCCCCAGATTATTGGGGATTAAGCGTTCTTCGTAGAATTTCTGATTGATCTGCTCACTCTCTAAAAAAGGCAAGGCTCCTAAATCATTGGTAAATAACCTATGCAAGCGCTGGACATGAATAAATAAGCAAACAAGCTGTGTGTTTGCCTCCAGCTCTAACTCAAAGCCAAGCTTTTGATT
>CAZHOC010001124.1:0-2667 GCA_964534295.1 uncultured Bacteroidia bacterium
GAGCTTTCTCCATGGTTTATTAGTAGTCTACAGCATATTCTCTCTTGGGAGTTTATGCTGTACTTGTATTGAGCAGCACTGAAATTTGTTCTAAGAGAGTAAATACTTTCTTATATTTATGGCCTAGGCTTTTTTTATGAAAAGAAGTACTCGCAACGCTGCTAAGACCAAACAGGAAATTATCGAAAAATCGGCTGCTGTGTTTAATGTACACGGCTATGCTGGTACCAAAATGCAAATGTTGGTTGAGGCTACTGGTTTTCAGATGGGCGGCATTTATAGGCATTTTGGAACCAAAATGGATTTGGCCAAGGCCGCCTTTCAATACAATTATGAGCGTCTGATCAAAAGTAATTTTGAAGTAGATCCAGCCTTAAATCCTAGAGAAAAGATTTCAGCCATTTTTCAGAATTACCGAAATATGGCCCTTAGGCCCAAAATACCCGGTGGCTGTCCTATCCTAAATACCGCCATCGAGGTAGATGATACGGACGAAGCTTTTAGAAAACTTGCCAAATCCTCCTATGAAGAAATCATCTCCCTAATTACTGAGATCCTTGAGGACGGCAAGGCTAAGGGATTTATCAAGCCGGAGATTGAATCAAAAAGAGAAGCACAATTCGTCTTCGCTTCCATCGAAGGCGCCATAATGGTCAGCACTATCAGCCGAGACTTAGAGACCTTTATCAATATTTTTGATCGTACCCAAGCTTATCTTGAGGGTAAAGTTTTTATTTAAGGGCTCAGTTTGTTTTTGGTTTACCGCTGCGCGGAACGCTTATCTCTTCCCTTCCTTAATGGCAAAGGAAGACCGTAAACTTCAAAATTGGACATTCGAAATTCAACCTTCGAAATTCCCTAGGCCCATTTTTGGAACCAGGAACTCATCTTCATAGAGATAACCCCCAGCACCGCTTCGCGAAAAATCCCTTTAGACATTTTGGATTCCCCTTCGGTCCGGTCGCGGAAAATGATCGGCACCTCTTTGATTTTAAAGCCATACTTCCAGGCACGAAACTTCATTTCAATTTGGAAGGCATAACCCACAAAACGAACAGGGCGTTCAAGCACCTTTTTTAAGACTGTATCCCGATAACACTTAAAGCCAGCGGTAGTGTCTCGTATGCTCATACCAGTGATCGTCCGCACATAGGCACTGGCATAATAACTCATCAAAACCCGGCCCATGGGCCAGTTTACCACATTTACGCCATTGATATAGCGAGAACCGATAGCAAGATCGAATCCCTCAACTTCGCAAGCGTGTAACAAATCTTTTAATGATTCTGGGTCGTGGCTAAAGTCTGCATCCATTTCAAATACAAACTTGTATTCTCGGTCCAAGGCCCACTTAAAGCCATAGAGATAAGCTGTACCTAGGCCTTGCTTACCTTCGCGTTCCTCGATGTAGAGGCGGTCTGGATAAGTGTCTTGCAAGCCCTTGACGATATCAGCTGTCCCATCCGGAGAATTATCTTCCACAATTAGCATATGCGCGTCAGGCAAGACCTCCATGACCTTGTGAATCATGTTGGCGATATTGTCGCGCTCGTTATAAGTAGGTATGATTACCAGTTTTTTGGCCATAGAGCAAAGAGGACAGCTTCCAAAGAGCGAAATAAGCTAAGGAAATTCCAACTTCCAAAAGCTACAATAGGTTTTATTGTTTAAATATACCCTTTAGACAATTAGTCGTTCATTTTATCCTACTTGATAGGCAAAAGATTTCTTTTTTACTTTGCCGCCTTGATAAGAACATACTTATTGCACCCACATCAATAATAGAACTATGGGCAAACAATTACTCGAAGGAAAGAAAGGCATCATCTTCGGCGCCTTGGATGAACTCTCAATCGCTTGGAAAGTTGCTGAAAGAGCCAAAGAAGAAGGCGCAGAATTTATTCTGACCAACGCACCGGTTGCCCTTCGTATGGGTAAAATTAAGGAGCTAGCCGAAAAAACCGATTCGCAGTTGATTGGCGCAGATGCTACCAATATGGAAGACATCGGTAAGCTTTTGGATGCGGCTGAAGAGCAGTACGGCAAAATCGATTTTGTTCTTCACTCTATCGGTATGTCTCCCAATGTGCGAAAAAAGCGTGAGTACACTAACCTCAATTACGACTGGTTGCATAAGACTTATGACATCTCTGCGATGTCGTTTCACAAAGTAATGCAAGCTCTCTATCAGCGTGATACTATGAATGACTGGGGCTCTATCCTCGGTCTTAGTTATATCGCCGCTCAACGTACTTTCGCCGAGTACAATGATATGGCAGAAGCAAAAGCATTGCTTGAGTCTATTGGTCGTAGCTTTGGCTATCACTTTGGCAAGAAAAATAAGGTCCGTGTCAATACGATTTCTCAGTCTCCAACTCCTACTACCGCTGGTACAGGTGTTTCTGGCTTTGAAAAAATGCTCAAGTATGGTGAGATGATGTCCCCTCTGGGTAACGCCACTGCTGAGGAATGCGCGGATTATTGCTTGATGATGTTCTCGGACTACACCCGCAAAGTAACTATGCAGAACCTCTTCCATGATGGAGGATTTTCTCAAGTAGGTATTGCCGCTGAACTCCTAGAGCAGCTTTAAGAATTATTGAATTCTCGGTTTGTTGAGTTGTTGAATTTGAGAGGAATTGACCTCACCCAATTTTTTGCCTCTCA
>CAZHOC010001125.1:0-2660 GCA_964534295.1 uncultured Bacteroidia bacterium
AATCGCTCCTTCATCTCTACCCCAACAGTTTCAGGTCAGCAACTAAGCTGGTACGATGCTCACGCAGACGCAAAGTTAGGTGCCTCTCTTCGCCTTGGTAAGCGCCTTGGTATGGAAGTAAGCGGTGGTGTACGCCTCGGTACTGAAAACGCTTTCGCTCCAGAGCGAGTAAGCTTCGGTACAAGCTGGACATCTAGCTGGGGTATCAGTTACTTCTTGAACTAAGACATATTCCGGTCGTGGATTTAGGTCCGCGACCGGATTTTTATATCCCAAACAAACACAGCAACTCATGAAAAACGTCCTCAGCACCTTATTGCTTTGCTTACTGAGTCTAAGCCTTGTGCAGGCCCAAGAGCAAGACAAGAAGGAAAAAAACAAACGCAGTTTTCAAGAGAAAGGTGAATTAT
Source organism: uncultured Bacteroidia bacterium (assembly GCA_964534295.1). Lineage (GTDB taxonomy): Bacteria > Bacteroidota > Bacteroidia > J057 > J057 > JBCAWW01. Next base: position 411 of record CAZHOC010001125.1, read on the forward strand.
TGATAGGTGTTCATGGCCTCAATATTTCTAGTACGGGTGAAGCGCTCGTCAACTACCCGACTCTTGCCGATCAAGGCCTACAATTTTCGATTGCCAAGTTTCACAAAAACAAAAAAATGCGTGGCTTGCGCATTGGTTACGGAACTTATCTTAGTGAAGTAAGCATCACCCCAGTACCCTCAGACGTCAATTGGTCTGTCTATGGTTTTAGAAGGGGCTACCTTAACAAAAAACGCTTGAGCATATTTCACGAATTAGGTCTCGGAGGCGATCGACATTTTGCCACCAACGCTCTTCTCATTGAGGAAGACAGCCGTGCTTGGTGGGACATATTTGTCGAAACCCGTATTGGCGCCTCAGCTCGCATCGGTAAGCGTCTAGGCTTAGAAGCTTCGATCGGTGTCAGAATGGGCACAGACAACTTTTCGCCTGACGATGATTATGCTTTCAAAGCTAGAGTCGTCAGTGGAGTAGGACTTAACTACTACATTCGCTCTTAAAGAGTTCTGCATCTTTGGTCGCAGCGCCTGCTTCTTTTACCTTGTCTAGACGGTAAAAAGGCAGGCATTTTTTTGTTTGATACGATTGGGGACAAGCGTTCTGCGAAGCAGTAAAAACCCTAAAAATCTCCCATCTCTTACCCAGGTTCAGGCTCGTTTTTTTATGGGCTACCGCTGCGCGGAACGCTCAGCCCTACGCAACAGATTTTTTCAGTTAATGCCCCATAATTGGCTAAAAACGGCTTTTTATTGGGATTTGGAACAATAATCCAACGATTTGGAACAATAGTCCAGCTGCAGAATAGGCCCGTGATCTACCTTTGGATCACTGATATTTATCAAACTATTCTGGCAATGAAAAAATCAATTCTTACACCGCTCTTATGCCTCAGTCTTGCTTTGAGTGCATATGGGCAAACGACTTTCCGGGTAGCGGGAGGACATGTGGTAGCCAAAGGGCAAGCCCACATTGTCTTACAAGACGCTAACTGGGTGAACGACGGAAACTTTAGCGCCGACAGTAGTATCGTAACCTTTACAGGTACCGCATTCGATACTATTGCCGGAAGTTCCCAGACGACCTTTCATCAGTTGGTTCTAAGCAAGGCCACTGGTGGGGTTGTACTGGGTAATAACCAACAAGTTGATGACACACTTTACTTTGTAACGGGTATTCTCGATCTCTACGGTAATGACCTGACTTTAGGCACTCAATATGGTGGAATAGCCGGAGAATCTGAAACAAATCGAGTGATTGGGCCAACAGGAGGGGAGCTCATCAAAACACTTGACCTTACAGCACCTAGCAATGCCAATCCTGCTAATCTAGGCGCAATCCTTAGCTCTAGCTCTAATCTTGGTTCGACCACAGTCAGACGTGGCCATCAGGCCCAGACGCTGCCAAATGGTTCTTCAATCGAGCGCTATTACATCCTCGAACCCGCCAACAATGCGGGCCTTAATGCTACGCTACGTTTGCTCTACTTTGATGCAGAGCTCAACGGCCTAAATGAAACGGCCTTGGAGGCCTGGCAAAACGAAGGAGTGAATTGGATCAACTATTCACCGGATGCTACGGATGCCACGCTCAATTTTGTCGAATCTAGCCTTGATACCCTTGGTGCGATTACGCTCGGAGTGGGAGGGCTTAAGCTGAGCTTGAAAGCATACTTGCAAGGCCCTTATGTGGGGGGCAGCATGAATGACAATCTCCGCTCTAATAACTATCTCCCTTTGACTGAACCTTATACTGCTTTGGGCTATACGCAAGTCAATGGCGGCGGAGAAACGATTTCTGCTGACGTATTAAATGCTACTGGCAATGACGCGATCGTCGACTGGGTATTTCTAGAACTCCGCGACAAAAACAATGTCTCTACAGTACTAAGAACTACTTCTGCGTTGATTCAGCGTGATGGCGACATAGTGGGATTGGATGGGGTTTCGCCTATCAACTTCCCAGACATGCCAGAGGATGATTACTACCTCAGTCTCAAGCACCGCAACCACCTTGGCGTTCGCACCCCAGGTCTATTGACCGTAGCTCGCATCGAAACTCCTTATGATTTCCGCTCTGGCCTCGCTCAGACTTATGACAATCCAGTCATCTTAAATAACGACGCAATGGTAGACTTAGGCGGAGGCGTCTATGGGCTAATTAGAGGGGACGTCAATCAAAACGGGATTATCAATGTAGTAGATGTTTTGATCTCAAAAAGTAATGTAACCCCTCCGCAAGCGGGAGTTTACA
>CAZHOC010001126.1:0-2656 GCA_964534295.1 uncultured Bacteroidia bacterium
TAAATCAATTACGATTGCATCAGAAGTAGCCAATTGGGCCATGGCGAGATCGGCAAATTCTTTGCCTTCGGCCAGATTGTAAAAACCTCTTAGGTCAAGCACGCCAACATTGCCTTCTAGTTTTGTTACGGACTTAAAGTTTGAATTATAGCGGCGCTGGTACCACTGGTTTTCGACCTTTTGAGCCATCCAACTATCGAGCGTAGAGACAGGGGCCACAGATGTCATCCGCTTTTCCACCATGATATGGTTGTCATGGGTAATTTCCCGCACACTCTCCGTCAGGGCATCTGCAAAGGATGTCAAGGTCGAATATTGGTCAAAATGACCCGCCTTCCATAATTTATTAATATGCCCTTCACTCTCTAGAGCCAATTCCGGAAAGACATAGTATTGATTGAGCATATTGTTCAAGGACTGAATGGTGCTCGCCTTGAATTCCTTGGTGATACTTTCCTCCTGAGCTATCAGCACTTGCAAACTGCCCAAGATCATCAGGGATAAGAAAATGAATTTGATACTAGTTTTCATCGTTGAAGGAGTTAATTCAAGACAAAACTAATGGCTCTCTCAAACAAAAAATTGTAAAAAAGTTAAGGCATTGAAACTATAGACGAGGATCGTATTGGTTGGTAAATCTGCGTTGATTGATTTCCTGACTGGCCTTTAGCAAATAGCTTTCTTGTTGAAAGAATCGCCGAGGATTGGTGCCAAATAGACTCTTAAATTCTCGATTAAAGTGAGCTTGATCATAAAAACCAGCCATTAGGCAAAGCGCGGTAAGCTTTTCGTCTGCGACTTTTTCTTTGAGATGAAAGAAATAATTCATCCGCCAAATCCGCGAAACTTTTTTAGGGCTTAGGCCTATTTTTTCAATAAAATGCTTTCTCAAGGTTACCTTGCTAATCCCAAACTCAGAGAATAAACTCTTCACTTGGATCGCTCCTTTTCGGTCTAAAATATAATTGATTTGAGCACGTAATCTTTGATCCACTATTTGGGCGTCTAGCAGAAGATAAAGCATCAACTGATTAAGATTCGCCAGTCTTTTCCCTTCTTCCCTTTCCTCGATGAGTCCACTCAATAAATCCCTTTGCTCAGCCCCAAAGTTAAACAGATCCTCTAAGGGAACCACTTGGTCATTCAGTAAATGAATGGGCTCTTTGATGACATGAGCAAATGCAAAAGGCTTGAAGCGAACACCAAAAATCTTTTGGGAGCCTTGTGGCCTAATGTGTATACTACTGCTAATTTGACCGAGAAAATTTGCCCCTCTACTCACTTGCTTCCATTGACTTTCACTTGCCTTTTTTATCCAAAAAGGTTCTGAGGCCAGCAATACATTAAAGGTGCAATCTGGTAATAAGCATTCTCCTTCCTCAGTTTCCTCTGCCTGGCATTTAATTTCCCAATAACTCTCAATATGTTGAGAGAGATAAACCGGAGGGGGACATTCAGAATATTGCATCACCATGGATTTGTGCTATCTGACTATGCTTTTTCTTCAAAAAGGAGTAAACTATGTTTTCAATTCATTAAACCCTTCTCATGCGTGCTTTGTTGCTTTTGGGTCTTCTATTTCCCTTTTTTTCTTGCCTGCCAACCTCTGATAAGCCTAAGCTCAAAAATGTACTTTTCATTTTAGTAGACGATCTCGGGGCTATGGATTTGTCTTGTTATGGGAGCCGGTTTCACCGAACGCCCAATCTAGATCGCTTGGCGGGGGAAAGTGTGTTGTTTACCCAGGCCTATGCCGCTAGTCCGGTTTGCTCACCGACCAGAGCCGCGCTTTTGACCGGCCGCTATCCCACACGCCTCAATATCACGGATTGGATTCCAGGGCAAAACCCTCCAGGTACTCCCTGGCAAGGTCCTGAAGATGCAGATCATTTGGCTTTATCAGAACTTACGCTTGCTGAGCTTCTAAAAGCCAAAGGCTACCAGACTTTCTTTGCGGGGAAGTGGCATCTTGGAGATGAAGGCTTTTTTCCGGAAGATCAGGGTTTCGATATCAATCTTGGCGGCCATCATCGAGGCAGTCCTCCCGGCGGATACTATAGCCCCTACAAAAATCCTAAGCTAAGCGACGGCCCTGAAGGGGAGTATTTGCCAGACCGCCTGACCGATGAGGCGATAAACTTCCTTGAGCAAACTGGGGAAGTCCCTTTTTTGCTTTACCTCTCTTATTACAGCGTGCATACGCCTATTCAAGCCTCTAAGCGGCATATTGGAGAATGGGAGGCTGCTCAAGATAGCCTTGAAATGATGGAGCCAAGCGTTCGCCCGGAGGGCAAAGGCGAAACCAAACTCCAGCAAAATCGCGCTGACTATGCCTCCATGATTGCTGCGCTGGATGAAAATGTGGGTAGAATACTGCATAGTCTGGAAGAGCAAGGGCTAGCAGAAAATACCTTAGTCATCTTCACCTCCGACAATGGCGGACTATCTACACTTGCTCCAAACCGCAATGCGCCCACTTCAAACGAACCCCTTAGAGCAGGCAAAGGTTGGTGCTATGAAGGGGGGATTAGAGTGCCGCTGATTATCCGTGCCGGAACGCAAGAACCGACGTCAAAGCGATATGATGCACCAGCCATCAGTATGGATTTGCTGCCTACTATCATAAGCGCTCTGGACTTTAACTTACCCCTAGATT
>CAZHOC010001127.1:0-2655 GCA_964534295.1 uncultured Bacteroidia bacterium
ACCCTTTTAAAATGGAGGTTCTTATGGCAATATTCGATGCCAAAAGTCGTTATGCACTCAATGCCGAACTATACGAAGTTCGCGATCGCCGTGGTCGAACGGTCATGGCACTGACTGTTCCCGAGGCCCCAGTACAAAACCTGCTCGGAGAACATCGACGCAAAGAAGGCCAGCGCTTGGATCACCTGGCTAATTTCTATCTCAAAGATCCCAATGGTTTTTGGCGGATTGCCGAAATCAATGGTGCGATGCTTCCCGATGCGATCGCCCAAGTAAACAGTTTGCAAATTCCGACAATTTTGTAATGGGTTTTGGAGCTATAGTCGCCTCAGGCGAAAAAAATAAACTACTTCCCAATGAAATTTTAAATTGCATCACTGAAGTACGAGTGGAGCAATACCTGGATCAAACCACGCAGTTCGCTATCCGTTTCCAAGAAGATATAGTTGACGGCGAACCCATGATTATGAAAGCACCCGAACTACAATGTGAACAAATGATTGCGATCGCAGCTCCAGCCGGGGATGCTCTCAAATGCTTAGTGCGAGGGCCAATCACCGATGTCAAATGTTCGATTACGCGAGGAGGCCCGGGTTCTTGGTACGAAATTAGAGGACAAGACAGACGCATCGAGCTAGATCGCCAATGTCACCGTAAAGCCTGGACAGGTAGAGCTTCTGAAGCCTCCACAAATATTCTCAGCAAATTATTTAAAACTTATATCGCAAAAACAAACCTAATCTACGGCTCTCCGCGCTCTGGGGCTAACCAAGCTACCCAAACCTTGAATCAACGTTGCACCGATGCGGCCTTTATTCATAAAATTGCCCGTCAGAATAACTTTCATTGTTGGATAGAATACGAATGCCAACTTAATTCCCTGGATCTAACTGGTCAATTACTCAAGATTACCGAAAAAGCTAATCTCAAACCTTCCCCACCACGACCAAACGGAGTCCTAGGGAATGCTGCCCCAATTACCGAGCTGCTCAAGTTAGTCCCGACTGTTGCTGTTGCCCTGCGTGTCAATGTAAAAGAAGAGAACCAACAAGGTCGTAACGTCACCAGCTTTGAGTTGGATATCAATACAGAACAACCAAATCAGTTTAGTGGCACAACTATCAATGAAGGAGATCTTAGAGAAGATAAAACCTCAGCTAATGATCCCCAACCCCCGATTCGGAAAAATGGTCGAACCCTTGCCGACTGCGAGGCTCAGCGGGATTTTTGCGTAACCACAGCAGGAAACCAAACGGAAATGCAAAATAGAGCAGAATCAACTCTTACTGCCGCAGGTTGGTATGTCAAGGCCACTGCTAGTACTACAGCCTTTATGTTAGATGATGTGCTAGTTCCCCATGATGTAATCGAAGTTGAGGGACTTGGGACAACCCATAGTGGGCCTTATCAGATAGAAACAGTAACCCATGTGATTAATGCTGCGGATCATTTCATGGATCTCAAACTACGACGTAACGCTATTGGAGGAGGATAAACCATGGAAAATTACGACATGATGCATGATATGGCCGAAGTCATGGAAGGCCGTTTCTTTGGCAAATATCGGGGCACTGTCAAAGATAATAAAGATCCTACCCAAAGAGGTCGACTAGAAGTACTAGTGCCAGCAGTCATGGATCAAGAACCAGTTTGGGCAATGCCCTGTGTCCCCTATGCCGGAGACAATATGGGATTTCATGCTATTCCCGAACCAGGAGCTGGTGTCTGGATCGAATTTGAAGCGGGCGATCCCTCCTATCCCATTTGGGTAGGTTGCTATTGGGCTGATAATCAAGTTCCTCAAAATGAGAGTGAGACATCGGCAACTCCTCCCCTAAAAATAATCCGTAGTGAGCAGGGTTTGATGGTTACTTTAGACGATCAACAACAAGTAATTACCCTAAGTGATAAGAAAGGCAACAATCTGATCAAGCTGGAAGTACAGCAAGGTAAAATAACCGTCAAAGGATCACAGAAAGTAGTTGTAGAAGCACCACAAATTGAATTGGTAGCAAATGCGACTCACCCCATTGTGTTTGGCGATCAGCTCCTACAATATCTGAACCAACTAGTTCAGTTAGTTCAAACTCACACTCACACCAGCCCAGCACCAGGTCCAACATCGCCGCCAGTTACCCCATTTCCCCCACCAACCTCAACCCTACTCTCCCAGAAGGTCAAATCTGGATGATAAACCTCAATCTTGGCCTAATGTAGCGAGCACAAACTGATAACTACTATGCAATCTCCCATTACTAGTATTCGCTTTCCTTTTGCTATTAACAATAACCTTGGTCAGCTAGCTCAGGAACCTGATTACGAAGCCTATATCAAACAACTGATCCGTCAGGTGTTGCTAACAGGACAAGGCGAGAGAATTAATCGTCCGACTTTTGGGGCTGGAGTTAAACGACTAATTTTTGCTCCCAATAGTATTGCTACAGCTTCTCTAGCTCAAACCTCGATTTATCAAGCTCTGACCAATTGGTTGGGGACTCTAATTCGCACCGATAATGTTCAAGTTGAGAGTGACAATGAGCGGTTGAATATTGCGATCGCCTATACGATTTTGGCACGAGGAGAACAGCGCTTTCTCAATCTGGAGGTGACTCTCTAATGTCAGGAGAAGATCGACTAACCTTACTCCTTAACCAG
>CAZHOC010001128.1:0-2650 GCA_964534295.1 uncultured Bacteroidia bacterium
ATTGGCGTAGCGCAAGAGGATAGCCGCATCATTGGGTGTTATCACGCGAGCTACTTGCTCACCATCCTGTGCCTTGGCTGTCCCGGTATTACCAAAACCACCTACGATTACATTCCATAAAGAACGATTCATAGCCTCACACATCAAGACCGTCAGGATCGTACCGGAAGAACCTACCAGAATACCGCCTACCAACATTACCTGATTGTCATAAACGACACCCGCCAAGGCAGCGGCGACACCCGTAAAGGCATTGAGCAGAGAAATCACTACTGGCATATCCGCTCCGCCAATCGGAATCACAAAGGTCATCCCATAGATCAAAGAAACCCCCATGATGATCAAAACCCAGAAAAAGGGTTCAGTAGGGCTGGAAAGCTTAAAGCCAATGGTTACCAAGATGCCGAGTAACAAGGTCATATTGATCACTGTCGGCTGAGGCAGGCGCAATTTGCGGTCATTGATCCAACCATCCAGTTTACCATAGGCTAGAATACTACCGGTAAAGGCTACTCCTCCAATAAAGAGAGCCAAAAGCGTAGTCAAATGCGCGCCCATGGGCACGGCTTCGGCTCCGAGACTTTCAAACTGGGGTTGATAGTTGTACAACTCGACCATAGAGATCGCAACCGCACAAGCCCCTCCTAGCCCATTGAAGATGGAAACCATCTGAGGCATAGAAGTCATAGCAACTCGCTTGGCACTGATCATACCGATCGCACTCCCGATCGCCAAGGCAATCAAAATCAACCAATAATGATCGCCGCCTTTTTCTAGCGGTAAAAATAAAGTAACCAAGACGGCCAAGCCCATTCCGGCTGCAGCCATCAAGTTTCCCGCACGAGCGGTTTGCGGGCTACTCAAACGACGTAGCCCGAGGATGAATAAAATGACACCCCCCAAATATCCTAAATCAACGATAGCGCTTAACATGACTTATTTCTTTTTGAACATCTCCAACATTCGGTGGGTTACGGCGTGTCCGCCCACCACATTGATGGTACCGAGAATAATCCCCAGTGCCCCTAGGCCCAAAGCGAGATAGTCATCAGCTTCGGCTTGACGTACGAGGAGAATCGCTCCAATAATTACCACTCCACTGATGGCATTGGCACCAGACATAAGCGGGGTATGGAGCACTGTGGGGACTTTGGCGATAAGCTCGAAGCCCAAAAAGATCGCCAACACCAATACATAAATAAAGGTGAGGTTGTCTGTGAGAAAGGAAAGTATCAGATCCATAATGTGTGCGTATGGAAAAATTTATTGAATCAGCGTACCCGCTGTGATTTCGTCTTCAAGGTTGATTTCCGCTTCGCGGAACACATGACTGAAGAAGTTGAATACATTATTACTATATAAGCGGCTGGCATCGCTAGACATCTCGGCCGCGAGATGAGAATTACCAATGATACTGACTCCATTGGCAACTACTGTCTTACCGTCTTCGGTCAAAGCACAGTTTCCGCCGGTTACAGCGGCAAGGTCTACGATAACACTTCCTGGCTTCATAGCCTTGACGGTGCGTTCCTCGACGAGGAGCGGAGCCTTACGACCGGGAATATTGGCAGTAGTGATAATTACATCCGCTTTGGCGGCGTGATCGTGGATGAGTTCTTTTTGGCGTTGTTTGTACTCTTCGGTTTGCTCGACCGCGTAGCCACCCGCTGAAGTATCATCAGTAGAGCCTTCAACTTCTACAAACTTGGCCCCTAGCGATAGGACCTCTTCTTTGGCCGCAGCGCGAACATCAAAAGCCTCCACTTGTGCGCCTAATCTTCTAGCCGTAGCAATCGCTTGCAGACCCGCTACTCCCGCACCGAGTATCAACACTTTGGCGGGGGGAATCGTGCCAGCAGCGGTCATCAACATCGGGAAATAAGAAGGCAGGGCGTTGGCTCCGGCCAAAACCGCTCGATAACCGGCTAAGGACGCCATAGAAGATAGCACATCCATCGACTGAGCGATAGTCGTACGAGGAATCCGATCGAGGCTAAATGCCTTGAGCCCTTGAGAAGATAAGCGTTCGGCGAGAGCCGTATCTACCAAAGGATTGAACATACCGATGAGATAGGTGCCAGCGGCTATGCTAGCAATCTCCGTCTCCGTAGGGGGCTCGATACATACAATAAGATTTGCCCCTGTGAGAATTTCGGCTCTGGATTTGACCAAAGCACCAGCAGCTTGATAAGCTTCATCACTAAAGTATGCTTGCTCCCCCAAACCAGCCTCAAACCAAAGCACATGCTCCGATTGAATTAGTTTGGCGATCGTGGCGGGAACCATAGCTGCCCTACGATCTGTTTTATTAGAGAGTAGTCCTATTAACATATCGTTAGTAAAAAAGGCAAATTATTGAAGATTTTAAAATTGATAAAAAATTTCACTACCCAATGCAACCATTTAACCGCTTTGTACTTCTACCTATCAAACAAGCAATTATTCAACTTCAATCACAGAGTCATGAAAAAGTTATTTGCCTATTTATTTATTCTTACTCTTGGTATCGGCGGTCTTCAAGCACAGGATTACGACTATGATTTCGACTGGGATTGCGATAATAAATCTGAAAGAAAGCGTGATTTCCAAAACCGTGGCGAGCGTATGCTCAGCATCAACGGCCTAAATCTAGGTGGCGCTACTTCTGTAG
>CAZHOC010001129.1:0-2647 GCA_964534295.1 uncultured Bacteroidia bacterium
GAAATACGGATAGCGGCAAGCGTACCGCCTAGACCATCATGGAGCTCCTCCGAGACTCGTTTTTTCTCAGATTCTTGGCCCTCGATGATGTAGCCGATTGATTTTAATTCTTGCTCCTTGATGACGCCTTCGAGCATTTGTGCTTGATTCTTTTCTTTTTCAAGCATCAATTCCATTTGTGTTTTCTTTTTCTGGTCATACTGCCAGAATGCACCTCCTATCACCACCAAGACTACTCCTAGGGCTGCGAGACCCATGAAGAGGTAATTTTGGGTATCTTTGGCCTGGGAAAGCTGTTTTTCTTTTTTGGCTAAATCCTTTGTGCTTTGCTTACTTTTTATCTCTGTATCAGCGAGAAGAATAGATAATTCCTTCTCGGCGTTAATTAGACTTTGTTCAAGTTCCCTAGAGATATCTACATACTTGAGGCTTGAATCAATTTCTCCTTGCCATTTATAATACTCATAGAGCTGATTGCTACAATCCAAAATCGGCTGAGGGTTGCTTTGAGCTGTTTGGGCAAGAAAATAAGCCTTGTTCACTGCTTGAAGGGCTGATTCCGCTTTTTCCTCTAGTTGATAAGACTTCGCTAGATTGATTAAGTAGTCGATATGAAGCTCTATTGAGGGATTAGCTTCATTAAGAATTATGCTCAGGGCTTCACTAAAATATTGCGTAGCCTCATCCCCGCGTTCCTCGGAGAGGGCAATAGCACCTTTGATATTTAAACATTGAGCGGTTAATAGCCTATCCTCAGTCTCCGAGAAATAGGCATAGGCTTCTGAGGCATTTTGTTGAGCCTTGGCTAGCTCATCGGTCATATAATAAACCTGAGCTAGGTTTAACTGGCTTGTATATTTACCATGGTCTGGTCCTTCGGGAAATAGTTCGAGTGCTTTTTCAAAATAGTCTTTAGCATAGCTGTAAAAACCCATCTCTTTGTAGAGAGTAGCGTAATTGGCATAAGCTGGGGGCAAAAAGGATTCAAGCTCAGGATTTTCAAGGATCAAATTGATCTCTTCCTGATAATAGTTTGCAGCTAGACTAAAATCACCCGTATTTAAAGTAATACTTGCTAAAAGGTCTAAGGCATTGGTAACCCCTTTGATGTTTTTATTGGCTTGATATTGGGTCCGAGCTCTTTTGCCCAAACTATAGGCTTGAGGAAATTCTTCCTGCAGAAACTTAATGGAAGCCATGACATATAGTGCCTTAGCTACCAAAACAGGGTCAGCCAGATTTTCTGCTGTAACCAAAGCTTGATTGGCTTTAGCAAATGCCTGATTAGGGGCAGATTGGCGAAGGTGCCAAGCCCGAGTAACTAGGTTAGAAACGGCATCTTGCTCTGCTGATTGGGCCCAAAGATTGGGCCCAAAAATCAACAGAGCAATTACGCTCATTATAATTTGAAAAAGAGATTTCATAGAGTACAAGAAACAGTGTTTAGACTGGATCGCGAATGATCTGAGTAGAAGAGGTAACCGCCTTCTTTCCGGGATCATTGACGGAGCGGTCTGCAGGATCGCCTATAGAGCTGTCATCCAAAAAAGCGGCAAAATGTCCTAATACATCATGATTAGATCCACTAAGGAGATGAACCACTTCAACGATAATTTTATCATTGGACTCTGACTCCACAGAAAAAGTCACCTCCAATGATCCATCGTAAGTGTGGCTTTCTTCTTCTTTAAGCAAAATGAAAAATAACTTTTCGCCTTCTACATCATGCGAAGTTACCTCAACAGTCTGATCGTAAATCCAACCATCAGGAATTGCAATTAGTGCCTGCAATTCATAGGTGGATCCACCGGTGTCACGAAAGTGTAAATAGGGTTGGAAACTGTGCATTTTGAATATGTGTTTTTTTAGGAAGTTACGAAAAAAGGGGATGGCAAATGCCATCCCACTGGCCAAATTGCTACACGAACTACTTAAGTCTTTAGTGCTTTCGGTGGTGCTTGTTTGAGGGGGGAGAGGGCTTCCGGTCAGGTTCTTTCTGACCGAGAAGACCTTATTTCCCAACAGCGATCAATTAATAGGGCGTATCAATAAAACTGCTTATGGTTAGTGTGCTGCATTGGAACTGATACAAACATAGCCCACCCATCATAAGATAGGTAGGCAGGTATTCATGTTTTTTTTACCGGAAAACCCGTAAGAATTTATCTAAAGAGGGTGATAGCGCCTCCTCTACGTTTCAAATTACCCGTGAAGTCGACATAGCTTATTCTGTACGGGTATGTCCCTACGGGAACGCTATTCCCTTGTTGATCGAAGCCATCCCATTTAAAGTCTGGCTGATTAGCCCTAAAAATTTCCTTGCCATTTCGGTCAAATATCACCACCTCAAATTGCTGTGTCAGAGTGGCAAAAACTTGCCAAAAATCGTTACTTCCATCATTATTAGGAGTGAAAGCAGAGGGCACATATATCTCTGCTACTGGCCGAACCAGTATTTGTTTTTCATATTCAAATTCACATCCATATATGTCCTTAACAGAAACCGTAATATCATAGGTTCCAGCATACTCATAGGTATATACAGGATTAAAAGATTGACTCTTATCCCCATTCCCTAGATTCCAATAAGTGTAGGCGGGTTGGATATTCCCGCCCAGACTTAAGTTTACTACTGGTGAAGGAAACT
>CAZHOC010001130.1:0-2646 GCA_964534295.1 uncultured Bacteroidia bacterium
AGTCTTCCTGTACTCGGGACATATCAGTAACGAGCAGGCCTTGATCTGCTAAAACAAAGGTGCCCACTGCTAGCCGCATAAATGGATGTAATGAGGTGTATTCTTTCTTGACCTCTTCGGTCTTGGCATTTGCGCCAGAAAGATTGATCATGCTGTAAGCTACAAAGGCCGCTAAGACGGCAAAAACTAGGAAGGACTTGACCTTCAAGCTGGTACGCGTGACTTTACCTGCGCCAATGATCGAGTCATACAGCATCACTACGTAGATCAGTAAAACGATGAATACGGCTCCCAGACTTGCCAACAAGGCTAGCCAATGATTCCAATGATAGGATTCATATAACCAGGTCGCCCCTCTGATGAGAAGGACAAATGGTAAGACCAACATCAGCGTTAACTGAAGCAAGAAGGAAAGTAGTTTACGTAGCCGTTTCATCTAGTGTCGTATTTGCTTATGCTATCTAAAGGACTACTAATCAATGCCTAGGTTGGAATAGGACCCTATTGCTGGCAAATAGTCACTGCTTTTGCTAGACGACTAACATAGCTGCTCCAAATACTCCAGCGCTGTCTCCTAGTTTTGGACGAAGGAAGGCAGTTTCCATGCGAGGATTGAAGACGTATTTTGCTACCTCTGCTACGGCACGATCATATAAAACATCTACATTACTCACTCCTCCCCCCAATACAATGGCGTCTGGGTCTAAGATATTGATAATGGGACCTATGCCTTTACCAAAGAAGTGGACCAAGCGATCCATAGTCGCATCGGCATGCTCATCGATGCCTGCGTGGTGGCGTTCTACAATTTCTTTTAGTTTACGCTTGGTTCCGCTAATTGAGGTGTAAAATCGCTCAAGGTTGGGACCCGATAAAATGGTTTCTACACAACCGACTCGGCCGCAATAGCATTCTCCGCCTGACTCGTCCAAAAAGTTATGACCCCATTCGCCGCCAATGCCATGGCGACCATTGATGATTTGATTATTGACGACTACGCCGCCGCCAACCCCTGTACCCATGATGACTCCAAAAACGACCTTGGCGTTCGGCAAAGCCGCTGGAACCGCACCCATCATAGCCTCCGCTAGGGCAAAACAATTGGCGTCATTGGCCATCACTACTGGGATACCCAGTTTGGCTTCAAGATCGCGGTGAAGCGGCATGCCATTGAGGACAGTTGTATTACTGTTTTTCATGACCTGATCTGTGGGATCGATGGCCCCGGGAGTACCGATACCAATTTTGTCAGGACGTTCCCCCGTTTCTTTCGCCATCAAATCAATCAGTTTGGCTATTTGATTGATGATGTGCTCATAGCCATGTTCCTTTTCGGTGGGTACGCGGATGCGACACTTGACTGCTTGTGCGTTAGCTTCGCTCAATACTACCCCTTCCACCTTAGTGCCTCCTAGATCTAAACCCCAATAAGACGCCATATTCTTGTTTATTTGGCCACAAGCATAGGGAAGGGGAAGGAATTATGCAAACATCCTTTGGGACTTATTATTTGGGGGTTAGCCAAAGATTGAGTTTGAGCTGGAAAAAAGGCCGGAAATTGACCTTGGGGACGATAAGTTCACTTTCTCGATAACTACTACTGAGGGTGGTAAAGCTTTCGACGGCAAAAAACTTATTGTCCAAGTATTGCAGTTGCCACCATACAGAAGCCTCTATAAAGGCAGGATTGCGTAGTCTTAAACGAAGGCCAGTAGTGGGTCCGGTCTGATGGTTTCTGATATGCAGGTTGATCGGAGTGAGGATATTGCTGAGGTTAATCATGGCAGTATTGGTAAATCTCAGCTGACTGAAATGTTTGTAGCCAAAATCGAAGAACAAAAGCGCATCTGGTACTGGAGACTTGATCTGCCAGCGATTTTCCCAGGTGGCAAGGTAGATGGTGGTGGTATCCAAGGTCGTTTCTGAAAAGGCATCCCAATTGAGGTAGGAAACGTGAATTTCTTTGCGGTAAAAGGAAAGCTCAGAATTGAATTTAGGGCCATGGCGGTACTGAAGCCGCATACGCGTCTCAAGGTTACGGGTAGAGCGATCGGTCAAATTGCGGTCTTCAAAGTCTTTGACATTGTAGGTGACATAGATGAACTGCTGCCCACTCAAGCGCCATTTGGAAAGAAACTGCCATTCATATTCAAATTCCATGCGCAGATTGCGCTGGGTATAATTGTCTTGGCTGCGTTCCTTGAAAAGGAACGCATAACGCCGCACTCCTCCAATCAATTGATAACGGGTGGAAAAGTTCCGCGACCAGCGGCCCCTCCAATCAATGCTCAAACCGTAGTTTAGCTCATCATGATCATCAAAATTATCGTCCGCCGGAGTATCGTATTGAAGATAACGGTTGGAGCCTAGGAGGGTAAGGCGATGTTTGGCAGAAGGGCGATAGGCAATTTGCAGCTCTAGATTGGTGAGGTTGCGGAAATAATCTTTTTGCTGCTCTCGTTCGAGTAGGCGATTGTATTCTATATCGGGGAGCTCCATAGAATTTTCTAATTCATAGCGCCTGCCCAAATATTGGTATTCATATAAGAAGGCTAGATTGAGCTTTTTGGTTGAACTGGAAATCCTTTGACGGGTGTAGAAGTCAATCTGATTGAAGAGCAGATCATTAAATTCTGCCTCGGAAGC
>CAZHOC010001131.1:0-2644 GCA_964534295.1 uncultured Bacteroidia bacterium
CCGCTGTCTTCGCCAAAATAATGCAAGCGTTGGCCATCGAAGGCAAAGATTTTATACCCACCAGTTTGGCCACATGAATAAGCTGACCAATGAACATAGATCAGATCATCAACCAAGGGCACGCCCATCGGTCCTTTATTGATGTATTGATCGACTGCCTGATAGGACTTAATGCCTCGAAAAGAAATCTGCTGAAGGGTTTTGCCTTTATGGACGACTTTGATTTTGCTATGCCAGGTTGAATCCCCTTCGCCCAGCAAAAAATAGTAATCAGGGTTTTTGCCGCTGCGCTGAACGTGATAAGTAATCAAAGGATGCCAAACATAAGCGACCTGGCCTTTATAGTAAATTTTGTCCCAATATGAGATCTTGCCATTAATAGTATCAGTGCCAACATTACCAAAAAGTCGGAAGGGCGTACCCGCATTGACATTCGCTACCACTTTTGCATCTAAACTTGGCCCAGAGCGCAGATTAACGCCATCTGCAAAGACAAAGGCTAAGGGAAAATTCTCTGCCATAGCAGCAGTTTCTTGGGCCTGAAGATTAGTGGCTAAAACTATGAGGGCGAGGATATGGAGCAATATGTTTTTCATCGTGATTTGTTTTATGAACTCAATTTGCGACTACCACAATTGAATTTATCTCTTGTTCGAATATTCGTAGGCTTTGGGTGATTATTTGCTTTTGCCTACCTTATCTTTTCGAAGCAACCCTCAAGATTAATACCTATGCCTAGCTACTACTTTCGTTTGATTTGTCTGTCTCTGTCTATCATCCTCTTATCATGTCAATCCCCTGCCAAGCCCAAGGCCGAGCTAGCAAAGTGGGAAAAGTTGACGCTTTCTTTTGTCGGTCCAGAAAGTGCAGAAGCCGCCGAAAAAAATCCTTTTACGGATTACCGCCTTTGGGTGACCTTTAGTCAGGGGGACAAAAAATATGTGATTCCCGGTTTTTATGCGGCAGATGGCAATGCCGCGGAGACCAGCGCCGAATCAGGAAATGTTTGGCAAGTGCGTTTTAGACCAGATCGCGAAGGCCTTTGGGACTATGTGGCCTCGTTCCGCGAAGGGGAAAATATCGCTATCTCAGACGACGCAATGGCTGGAACCCCTACTGCCTTTGATGGCGAAAGTGGGCAAATCTTAGTCAAACCGCCATTGGCTGGAGAAGAGGGGCGACTTTTGCGAGGAGATACCCGCTATTTGCATTATGCTGAAAGTGGTCGAGCCTTTCTCAAAGGAGGAGCCGATAGTCCCGAAAACTTCTTAGGCTACGCTGATTTTGACGGTACCTACAAGGGCAAAGCCCCCGAAGAAAGAGAAGGCGAAGCCACCGCAAAGGATAATTTACACAGCTACGCTCCGCATGAAAAAGATTGGAGAGAGGGGGATCTCACTTGGCAAAATGGCAAAGGTAAAGGCATGGTCGGTGCCTTAAATTATTTGGCAAATAAGGGCATGAATTCTGTTTATTTCCTGACCCTCAACATCGAAGGGGATGGGAAAGACGTTTGGCCCTATACCGGTTATGATGTGCGTGATCGCTTTGACTGTAGCAAATTGGATCAGTGGGAATTGATCTTTGATTATATGGATGAGAAGGGTTTGATGCTGCACATCGTTACCCAAGAAACCGAAAACGAGAAACTGCTCGATGATGGCGATACAGGTCTTCAACGCAAGCTCTACTATCGCGAATTGATTGCTCGTTTTGCTCACCATAAAGCCATTACTTGGAATATGGGAGAAGAGAACGGACCCGCTGATTTTTCACCCGATGGGCAAAACCTTGAGCAGCAAAAGGCGATGGTAGGCTATATCAAAACCCATGATCCCTACCAAAATATGGTGGTCATTCACTCCCATGCAAATAAAAAACTGCGTTATGAGATGTTTGATCGCTTGTTAGATGAACCCTATTTGGATGGTATTTCTATACAAGCGGCTAATCGAAGAGATGTGCATCAGGATACCAAGGATTGGTTGGTCAAATCAGCAGAGGTAGACCGCCCTTGGGTAGTTTGCATAGACGAAATTGGGCATTACTCGCGTGGTGTGGACAATGATGCTCGTCCCAACAACAACCAAGACTCTGTACGAGCAGAGGTGCTTTGGGGCAATTTGATGGCCGGTGGAGGCGGTGCCGAATGGTATTTTGGCTACCTCAATCCTGAAAATGATTTGGGTTGTGAGGACTGGCGCTCCCGCGAGAATGTCTGGAATTATACCAAGCATGCCTTAGACTTTTTTCAGTCGTATCTCCCTTTTGAGGAGATGTATCCTGCGGACGAACGCTTAACCGGCGCTGAGTCCTATTGCTTTGCTAAGGCCGGAGAGGTTTATGCGGGCTATTTCTTGGCGGGCGGTACAGCTACGCTTGATTTGAGGGACCAAGAGGGCACGTTTACCATAAAGTGGTATGATCCTCGCAATGGCGGGGCTTTACAAACAGGTTCTATCTTGGAGACTAGTGGTGGTAGCCTTGCTGAGTTGGGTAATCCTCCGTCAGAAGCTGAAAAGGATTGGGCGGTTTTGGTCCAGAAAAAGTAGGGAGACTGTTTTTGGGAGGCCTGCTGCGCAGAACGCTTATCTCTTAGGTGCGGCATGCATGCACGCACCTACCGAAGAATCATTTCGATAGA
>CAZHOC010001132.1:0-2642 GCA_964534295.1 uncultured Bacteroidia bacterium
CAGGCTTACCAGAAGCAGGAGAGAAAGTAGATAGCGGAGCATGTGCATGAGGGAACGTTTGAAATCATAACGAAAAACACCTCCCAAGACTTATGTCAGGGAGGTGTTTTTTATTGCTTAAAGTATCGTCGCCTTGTTAGAAGTCGCCCATGCTTTTCTTGTTTTGCTTTTTGGGCTTGGGCGCTTCAGGCTTATCTTCTGCTTTTGGCGTATTATCAGCTTTGGCTTCAGGGCTTTCAGCGGCTGGTTTTTCCGGCACTTCGATCCCCATCTCTTTTTTCATTTGTGAAACGAGATCTTCCGCTGCTAATTTTTGCATTTTGGCTTCATTGGCCAATCGATCCAGCTCTCGAGAAGTTTCAGAAGCTTGTTCGAGCATCAAATCAAGCTTAGCTTCTCCTAGAGCAGTACCAGAGTTAAGCTGTTCAATCCAGTCATCAGTATCATCGTCAAGGCTTCCGACGATGTCAGAGATGGTATTATTGAGCTTTTGGCTACGCTTAAGTCCTTCTGCTTTTTCGAGAAACTCTTTCCGGAGCTTGAGGTCCTTTTTGTATTGGGCCTTCATCTGCTCTTTTAGGAGCTTACGTTTTTCTTCTCCTGTCATAAGACTAATGGTTGAAGGGTTGAGGGTTGACTGTTTGATTTATTGAAGGGATTCAACAAATCAATCATTCATACATTCAACAATTATTAAGCCGTTTCTTTACCGCCTAGATCAAGGTCAAGATCATCAGGTAGATCAGTAACCGGAGAATCGAGTCCCATCTCAACTTTGAACTGCTTGACGAGTTCAGAAGCGCGGATGTTTTCTGCTTCTTCTTCTAGCTTGAAGGAATCAGTATCGACTGAGTCGAGTGCCATTTCCATACGAGCTTCGTTTTTAGCTGTTTCCTCGTTGACACGATTGAGCATCTCGTCATGAGTAGCATCGATACCCGCTACTTCGAAAGACTCCATAGTATCAGCGATTTTAGACTGCCACTTGGCGCGTTCGTGTGCACGCAAAGCCTCTTTGGCTTCAGCAATTTTACGCTCACGCTGCTTCATGAAGACTTTCTTGACTTCAAGAGACTTTTGGTAAGCTTTGTTGGCAGTTTCGAATTGCTCTTTGGTTTGGAGCATATGCCCTTTGATAGACTCAAGACGGAGGGCATAGTTTTGGGCGATATCATCACGACCGGCCTGAATGGCAGCTTTCATTTTAGAAACGAGGTCGCGGTACTCGCGCTTGTACTTTTCAAGCTCTCTTTCGAGTAGCGTAACGCTAGCCTTAACGGTAGCGATATTTTCGTTCATTTGGGGAATCTGGTCGTTCAGTTCCCTAATATTCTGTTCAAGGATCAGCTTCGGGTCTTCAATAGAGCTCACAAGTCCCCCGAAAATAGACTTCATGGCGCGTACAAATCTCTTCCACATAGGATTTACCAGTTATAAATAGATAGCGAACTAATGATAGGTATCGGACCGCAAAGGTTTGAATTCGCTGTAATTTAAAATTTTCTGCATCAATTCCCACAAAAGGGTAGCTCTTCCATTACGGAATCAGCTAGTCTGAGGTTGAGTCTTTACATTTTTTTGTCTCAACTCCAGTTGAAGTTGTAAAAATCGCAAATATTTTTTGCTCGTAAATTGCCCCTGATAGGTATTTAGCATCTCCTCTGCCAGCGCAAATTTACTGTCCAAAAGCATCCCAAAAATCTCACGTGTCATATAGACATCTCTGGGTCCTCCTTCTAATTGAGCATTTGCTATCTCCATACAATTGCGATGCCATTCCTCATAATCAGCATGAGTAGCAGCAGGCGGATTAGGGGCAAGGCCCGCCAGGCCATGCAAGTAAATATTGAGATAGTGATAATAGTTGTGCGAAAACATCGCCGCCTGATTGTTGACCAAGACTTGGTCATAGAGCGAGGTATCTACGTCACGATTGTAGGCTTGGGACCGCTTGAGGAAGGCTTTTTGATAAAGTATATCGTTCTTCTCAAACTTGACAAACCAATCTGGCAGCGTGGTAAACACCTCCTGCTCGGTCAGAAAAGCCAGCTCATGGGCCGCCATGGAATCCAATTTGGCCGTGTAAACAGAAAATTCGGTTTCTGCGATCAGCTTGCGATTACTCCGTACTTGGACTTGCTGGAAGCGCTGATACTTCTTTTGGAGGTAGCGACATATCTTGGCGTTATCGCCCGCGAAACGAATATCATAAGGTCTTTCCAGACTATCGAGTCTCAAAATCATTTCTAGAGTCGAATCCCCGGGCACTAGGAATACCTCCACCGGCTGATCGTTGACATAGAGCATCGCAGGACGGGGACTATTGACGCTAAAATCCATACGCCATTGACCTGGTACTACTTTGCGAGACTCGACATATTCTCGTTTGCCCTGCAGGATGTTTTGGTATTGTCCGTAGACAGCGAGTTCAGCGGAGCTGTCCTCTGCAATAATCCACACAACGGCAGGCTGATAGAAATCATAAGAAGGTTGAGGCTTTTGTCGATGCTCGGCATGATAGGTCAAACCGTAGACCAAACTGGCCACCAGTAGCATCAACAAAACCGGCATGAAACGGATATTCATGGATTTAACTTCTTATAATCGAATGCATACGCAAGCTAAGAGCAGTAAATATCATT
>CAZHOC010001133.1:0-2641 GCA_964534295.1 uncultured Bacteroidia bacterium
CGATTCAGACTTAAAGCCTTTCTCAACGAACAGGACTACGATAGTATTAGCGGTAATTTTATCGCCTCAGTATTTAATTACAAGATTTCGTCTGCTACCATAGTTGAGGGTGATGGCAAAGATTTTACCATCTTCTTCCCTTTTGCTTCCAACCAGATGAATAATGATCCAGCCTTTGGGCAGAAGTTAGACGAAGCTGCGGCTTATCTAAAGTCCTCCGGTCGGAAAGTGATTCTTACTGGCCATACAGACGCCAAAGGCGAGCCAGATAAAAACGAAGTCCTGGGGCTTAATCGAGCCAATGGTATCCGTCAAGAATTGATGCAAAGAGGCGTAGCTATCTCACAAATAGATACTCGCTCCAAGGGAGAATCTGAACTAATGCTCCCCAATCAACCGGACGCTGATGAAAATCGTCGCGTAGAAGTTCATTTCCCCAATTAATCACGATTAACCTTTTTCTCAATGAATTCCATCATACTACAAATACCTTTACTAGACACGCTCTTTCTCCCAGACTGGGGAGGCACGGGTGGCTTTATCGAAGGATTGTTGATCATCTTGATCTCTTTTATCTTCGGTTACTTGATCCGTCGCTTTGTGATGCTTGGAAAGCTTCGCAATCTAGAGGATATGAATCGCGCCTTAGAAGATGAGGTAGCTCGACTCAAAGCGCGTAATAGTGAACTCGAAGCCAGCGGCAAAAATGTTTCTGTACTAAACGGTCAGATCAATGGTCTCAAAACAGACTTAGAGGCATGTACTAAGGCCCGCGGCGATCTACAATTGAAACTCGAAGCCTGCCAAAAAGAAACGGCTAGCCTCAAAGCGCAAGCAAGTACGATAGATGCTCCAGCAGCTCCACAGGCAAGAGGATTGGTTTCTGATGCGGGTGCAGGGCTTACGGCTGCTCCCGTGCCTTTGCCAAAAGGGATCAAGCAAGATGACCTTAAGATTGTAGAAGGAATTGGGCCAAAGATTGAAAAACTCCTTAATGCTGAAGATATCGTTACTTGGGTACAGCTTTCACAAGCAGATCCAGCTCGTATCAAGGAAATACTGTTGGCTGCAGGTCCTCGTTATCGCATCCATGAGCCCGCTACTTGGCCTCAGCAAGCTGGTCTGGCGGCAGCAGGAAAGTGGGATGAGCTTAATGAGCTACAAGATCGCTTAAAGGGTGGTCGCCCAGCCTAAGGCACAAGAATGAGCGTTCGGCGATTGAGCCGAAAGCCAAAAAATAAATCAGGAGTAGGAGCTTAGGTTCTTACTCCTTTTCTATTTGAAGTACAACTTTACCTTTGGCACGGCGAGTTTCTAGATAGGCTTGGGCTTCTGCTGCGGACTCAAGCGGGAGCACTCGGTCTATGATGGGACGTAGTTTGCCCTCTTGGACATAATCTGCTAAAACGCCTAGATCTTTGGTATTGGAGACCACAAGCACCACCTGAGTAGTGCGTTTGAAAAAGCGGCGAATGTATTGACGACGAAAGTTTTTTGCCGATGGGATGGTCGTAACATGGCGACCGTTGGCGGTCAAAAGATGCTTTACTCTAGGAAAAGACTGATTGCCGTAAATATCGTAAATCACGTCATAGCGTTCTTTGCTCTCACGTATGTTGGTCTGAGTATAATCAATGACCTGATCTGCGCCTAAGGATTTTACCAACTCGACATTACGATGACTACAAATCGCGTGGATTTGAGCGCCCATGAGCTTGGCTAATTGAATGGCAAAGACCCCGACCCCTCCAGATGCGCCATTGAGCAATATCTTTTGGCCGGCTTTTAATTGAGCTAGATCCCGTAGTGCTTGTAGAGAGGTGAGCGAAGCCAAAGGTAGCGCAGCCGCTTCAAGCATTGAAAGGCTGGGTGGTTTTAAGCCAATCTCAGCAGCATTCATGGTGAGATACTCTGCATGGGCACCACCCCGATAGGTTTTGCTCATCCCATAAATCAAATCACCCACTTGAAAGGATTTGACCTTCTCTCCTTTAGCGATAATCTCTCCGGAAAAATCACAGCCAGGGATACGGGGAAATCGTTTTCCTGTTACGACTTTAAATGAGCCTTTGCGAATTTCACAATCGATAGGGTTTAATGCAGAGGCGTGAACTTTTATCAGCACCTCTTTGGGACCCGGGTTAGGGATTGGCTGGTCTCCATATTCTAAAACGGAGGTGTCGCCATATTGCTGATAAAAGATAGCATTCATGCTTATCGATTGGGGCCTCGATTAGACATAGGAGGCAATTCTACTATTCGGCCATTACCAAGGATATGGTAATCATTTTGTGTGGTATCAGTACGAGTCTGCCGCAATGCTTGATCTTCCCATGTGCTAGAGACTCGAACTCTTAATACTTTGTCTTCCAGCCAACTACTCCGCGTCTTGTCTTCCATTCCCTGACGAGCGTAATCAGCGTATAAGGTTAAAGCATCAAGAAATTGATTTTGTTTATCGTAGGTCAATAAAAGGAGGTAAGGTCCGTGATTGCCTTGCCCCAATAGCACCATGGCATGTCCACCTTCACTGAGGTCTTTATAGGCATAACTGTAGAGTTCATCCTGATAAAGGGAGGAAGCCATCCAGTCAGCATCTTGTTGTTGACCTGGATGGGTAGAAAAATAATAAGGCCTTATT
>CAZHOC010001134.1:0-2641 GCA_964534295.1 uncultured Bacteroidia bacterium
TACCTGCCTTTATAATGCTATGCTCGCTCCCCTGATTCCCTATGAAATCAGAGGCGCCATTTGGTATCAGGGAGAGTCCAATCGTTACGACCCTGAGCTGTATAAAAGTCTGATGCCAGCGCTGATTGAAAATTGGCGCAAGCAGTGGCAGCGCAATTTGCCATTTTACTTTGTACAGCTCGCTCCTTTTTCTTATCAGGAACCGATGGTGGGAGCAGGTTTACGAGAAGCACAACTACAAACCGCCCTCAGCGTTCCCAAAACGGGCTTGGTGGTAAGTGCTGATGTTGGCAATCCGAGTGATATCCATCCACGGGATAAGCAGACCATTGGCCAAAGATTAGCCTTACAGGCATTATCCCAGACTTATGATCGGGAACTCATCGCCAATGGACCAATACTAGAGAAAAGCGTTCGCGATGGAGCGAAAATGAAGCTCTACTTTACTGAAGCTAATGGCCCGATCAAACTTAGCTCTTCTCAATACTTTGAAATCGCTGGGGAGGATCAAAAATTTTATCCCGCTACACCCAAGATAATCGACCAGAATATTCTCGAGCTTTCCAGTCCGGAGGTCAATGCGCCTGTTGCGGCTCGCTATGCCTTTAACAATGCAGCAGAAGCCAGCTTATTTAATGAAACGGGGCTCCCAGCTAGTCCATTTCGCACCGACGATTGGCCGCTTTTTTATGGTCCTGCTCGATTAGATATCAGTTATCA
The DNA here is from genome assembly GCA_964534295.1 of uncultured Bacteroidia bacterium. Classification (GTDB taxonomy): domain Bacteria; phylum Bacteroidota; class Bacteroidia; order J057; family J057; genus JBCAWW01. Next base: position 721 of record CAZHOC010001134.1, read on the forward strand.
AGGCCAAAACAAACGCTATCAGGTGCGCTTACTTTACCCTGCCTCGCAAAAGCATGAATTGAGGTATACCCTAGATGGAACTTTGCCTAATGCAAGTAGTCCGATTTATGAGGGTCCCATAGCAGTAGAGCTAGGCCAAGTTTTGCAAGTGAGAGCCTTTCAGGGAACGCTTGCCTCTCCCTATTTACTGGAGCAAAGTTTTACCACTCATATGGGTATGCTTGGGGTGATTGCTTCGCAAAACGCTGGATCGAGCAGATATGCGGCTAGTGGAGAATACGCTTTGATTGATGGTTTGCTGGGTAGTCTAAACTATCAAGATGGTAAGTGGCGAGGGTATAATGGGAGCGACTTAGAGATTACCCTCGACTTAGGCAAACGTGTTAGTATTGATAGTATTTCCACTCATTTTTTGATCAATCAAGCTGCCTGGATATATGGACCTTCGCTAGTGGAAGTTGAGATATCCAACAATGGTAAAAACTATCAAAGCGTTCTGGCACAGAACCTAAACAGTGAAAAGGCCGTCTCGGCAACAGAAATCTTACCTATCCAAATCAGCCTAGATGGACGTAGAGCTCGATTTATTCGCCTCAAAGCTAAGCCATTAGCCCAATTACCCGATTATCATCCGGGGGCTGGCAAGGCAGCTTGGATGTTTGTGGACGAGCTGGTCGTGAAATAAATTCAAAAAAAAGCACTTCCTAACGAACGATTGTTAGCTTATTTTCGTTAACTATGTAATCCCAAGCAATTAGCTGCTTGGTAAGTATGCTTTTAGTAGCCGTACTTAAGAGAACAACAAAGGATAAGCTATCAATAAATGGAAAGTGTAATGACAAGTGCAGAGCCGGGATTCAATTTCCAGCTTAATGAAAACCAGAAGATGATCGCTGATATGATCCAACGCTATGGACAGGAGCGATTGACCCCAGAGGTGATCTTAGCCTTAGATGAGTCCCAGGAGTTTCCCTTAGAGATCTTTCGTGAACTCGGAGAAATGGGTCTTTTAGGGGTTTTGGTGCCTGAAGAATACGGTGGTTCTGGCTTTGGTTACCTTGAATATGTCACTGCAATCTCTGAATTAGCCAAATTCTGTGGCGCGATTGGGCTTTCTATGGCCGCCCATAACTCACTTTGCACAGGTCATATTCTTAAGTATGGCAGCGAAGCCCAAAAAGCAGAGTATCTTCCTAAGCTTGCCACCGGTGAGTGGATTGGGGCTTGGGGCCTCACAGAAGCCAATACAGGATCTGATGCTGGTAATATGCAGACCGTGGCCGTTGAAGACGGCGATTACTTTGTGTTGAATGGCTCTAAAAACTTCATCACTCACGGAAAGAGTGGTCAGGTTGCAGTAGTAATTGCGCGTACTGGAGCGCCTAACACCCGTAACAATGCCACGGCCTTTATCATCGAAAAAAGTACCGAAGGCTTTACTCACGGTAAAAAAGAAAATAAGCTTGGAATGCGCGCTTCCGAAACCACTGAATTGGTTTTCACCGACTGCCGTGTCCACAAATCTCAAGTGATAGGCGAAGTAGGCATGGGCTTCAAGCAAGCCCTTGGGGTATTAGATGGCGGTAGGATTTCCATCGCGGCCCTTGGCTTAGGAATCGCAAAAGGCGCTTTTGATGCGAGTATGAAATATGCTCAAGAAAGAGAGCAGTTTGGTCAGCCCATTTTGAATTTCCAGGCGAGTGAATTCAAACTAGCGGATATGTATTCCCAGATTCAAGCTGGAGAGATGCTTACCTATCGCGCAGCCTATATGATCAATCAGAAACAAGCAGTTGGCCAAGCTTCGGCTATGGCGAAACTATATACCAGTGAAGCGGCGGTTAGTATCGCCAATGAGGCGGTCCAAATCCATGGCGGATATGGCTATTCGAAGGAATATGTCATTGAGCGCCTCTACCGA
>CAZHOC010001135.1:0-2639 GCA_964534295.1 uncultured Bacteroidia bacterium
CGAGGAATAATCCATGTTTGAAAATCTTCAGACCAATATAGAGAAGGCCTTTAAGAACATCAGCGGCCAGGGAAAGATCACTGAGCTGAACATTGCTGATACCCTTAAAGAAATACGCAGAGCCCTGCTGGATGCGGACGTTAACTATCAGGTAGCCAAGGACTTTACCCGCAAGGTGAAGGAAGAAGCTATGGGCCAGGAGGTACTGATAGCCGTTAAGCCAGGGGAGTTGATGGTCAAAATTGTACACGATGAGTTGACCAAACTCATGGGAGGTACAAATGAGGAGGTCAAGATGTCCAACACCCCTCCTACGGTGGTGTTGATCTCCGGTCTTCAGGGATCAGGAAAGACCACCTTTACCGGGAAACTCGGTCTACACTTTAAGGGCAAAGGGAAAAACCCCCTGTTAATTGCCTGTGATGTATATCGTCCTGCGGCCATTGATCAGTTGACCGTAGTGGGAGAGCAGATTGGGGTAGAGGTCTACAAGGAAATTGAAAACAAAAATCCCGTTGAGATTGCCCAAAACGGCATCAAATACGCCAAGAAAAACGGGAAAGACCTCGTCATAGTCGATACAGCGGGTCGCCTCGCCATAGACGAGGAGATGATGCAGGAGATCGAGTTGGTCAAAAAGACCATCCAGCCTGACGAAACCCTCTTTGTGGTGGATGCCATGACAGGGCAGGATGCGGTAAACACGGCCAAAGCCTTTAACGAGCGCCTCAATTTCGATGGGGTAGTGCTAACCAAACTGGACGGGGATACCCGTGGCGGTGCTGCAATTTCTATTCGTACGGTGGTAGACAAGCCTATCAAGTTTGTTTCTGCCGGGGAGAAATCAGAGGACCTGGATCTCTTCTTCCCCGATCGTATGGCCTCTCGTATCCTGGGTATGGGGGACGTGCTCTCGCTGGTTGAGCGCGCTCAACAGCAGTTTGACGAGAAAGAAGCCGCTCGTCTACAGAAGAAAATCCGCAAGAACGAGCTGGACTTTGAGGACTTCCTCTCTCAGATTCAGGCCATCAAGAAGATGGGTAACATCAAGGACCTCATTTCTATGATTCCCGGTATGGGTAAGATGGTCCGCGATATGGATATCGACAATGATGCCTTCAAGCATATCGAAGCCATCATTTTCTCCATGACCCAGGAGGAGCGCGGCAATCCAAGCCTGCTAAATGGCTCTCGACGCAAGCGCATTGCGGATGGAGCCGGCCGAAGCGTACGGGAGGTGAATGAGCTCATCAAGCAGTTCCAGGGCATGAAAAAGGCCATGAAGAAAATGAACAAGATGCAAGGGGGCGGCGGTGGAGGCCGGCTCGCGCGCGCTGCGTTGAATCGCAGCATGAAGAAGCGTAAGCGCCGTTAACCCTATGTAATTCCCCTAAAAAGGCTTCGAGGATTCGCTTCTCGAAGCCTTTCCTTCTTAGGCCGTCCTTTAATTCTCAGCCAAACATGAACTTCCTTAAAGCCATATCCTTACTAATAGGTATTTCGTCTCTACTGGCGTGTGAATCCCTCTTTGAAAACCAACAGCAGGTTGTTCGCAATGAACAAGGAGATACAATTGCCATTTACACAGTTGAGAGCTTTTCAGGAGACAAAACAGGTAAACAGCGAACCTTTTATCCTGGCGGACAGCGGAAAAGTGAATATGTCCTGACAGATTATTTGCTAGAAGGCCCACTAAGGGGCTGGTTTGAAGATGGTAGTCCTGCCTATTCTTTTAGGTTTGAGGGCGGGAAAAAAGTCGGTATGCAGATAGTGTGGCAAGCTGATGGAGAAATTTATACCAAATATGCTGTATCAAGGTCCGGGAAAACGAAAGTGATGATAGAAGCCGACTTGGAGACAGCGCAATTGCCTTCAACCTTGTTGTCCCAAGATGTAGAGCCAGAACCTCTTAATCTTCTAGAGATACAAAATGCAATAGGGTATCCCATGATCGCGAGAGATACCGATATACAAGGAGAGCTGGTATTTAGGGTGTTAGTAGACAGAAATGGACGTACGTTAAAGGCCAAGGTGCTTCAACCGCTTCATCCTATTCTGGAGAATGCAGTGGAAGCCTATATCTATGACCTCAAGTTTACTCCCGCTATTCAGGATGGAAAGCAGATACCTTTCTGGGTAAATATCCCCTTTATATTCAGGTTGGAGTAGGATGCGAAAAATCAATCTAAGAATTGGCGAAAAACATCAGTTCGAAGAATCATTCTTCGGACTTTTTTGTTTCTCCTTTACCGCAAGAATGGAGGAAAATGTCTGTTTTCTGTATGCTTTTGACCCCTTACCTTTGCGGCAATCCTGGTTAGCTCCTTTTCAAAACCAATGCACATGCGAAACCATTCTTTACTTTTTTTTCTCTTACTCTCCCTGATCTCTCCGAACCTGATTGTTGCCCAGTCCCTTAGTCAGGTAGTTAGAGGACAGGTCTTCGAAGAAAATGGTATACAGCCACTTACAGGCGCCTCCATTAGCTTACCGGAACTTGATAAGGGCTCCGTTACAGATGAACGGGGCTATTTTAGAATCGAGGGGGTAAAGCCTGGCCGACATAGACTCGAAGTGAATGCGCAAGGATATGAGTCCTATGTACTGTCTGATTTGTTGGTAGGAACGGGCAAAGAGGT